>NZ_CALGPS010000186.1 GCF_937959425.1 uncultured Dialister sp. | reverse complement strand
AAATGTCATGTTTATTAATAGGAATCTAATTTACACAAGGAATTTTACACCCTCCCCCTATGAACCCTTTGAACCTTCTGAACCCTCTGAACCTTGCCACGCAGTGGCTCCAATGGCAATCCACAACCCTCGGGCCATAGGCCCGTCAAACCTAAGAACCTTAAGGACCCTCGGCTCCGCAGGAGCCGTTAACCTTTTCCCTCACAACCCTTTTATACAACCTACGGCGTCAGCCGTGCCCCTTTGTGCCTAAAGGCGCTCCCCTCTTTATTTTCCCCATTGACAACCCTTTCCAATGCGTGTATACTAATGTCTAACTAAAAAGTACCTGCATGGAACGAGACAGAAATGACGGGATTCCTCTTAGAGAGCCGGTGGATGGTGAAAACCGGCAGGCGCTGTCGTTTTACTCACTCGCGAGCATCCCGGCCGAACAGAGTAGGCCTGGCGGCAGTCCCCGTTATGGATGAGCCCTACGCAATGGATTTCTTTCATTGATGTGGCAGAGTGATAAGTACAAGGTGGTACCGCGCGAAGATGCGCCCTTCAGAATGGATTTCTGATGGGCGCTTTTTGATTTCCTGCAGGAGTTTTGGAGAAATGGAGTGAAGCAGTATGGAAGAGAAAAAAGGTTTTTTCAGTGGAGCTTTGGGGCGGCTGGTGCTTCCCGGCATTATCCTGCAGTCCGTCCTCATCGGCGGCGGGTATGCCACCGGCCGTGAAATCGTGGAGTACGGCGCCAAGTTCGGCGCCATGGGCTGGCTTTCGGGGCTGGCTACGTTTGTGGGATTTGCTTTGGTGGCGATCCTTTCCTTTGAGCTCATCCGGCTCTATAAGGTGTATGATTTCAAGTCTTTCCTTAAGGAATTGATCGGGCCTCTGTACCATGTGTTTGATCTGGTGTACCTGCTTTTCATGGTCATCATTATTGCGGTCATGTCGTCTGCCACCGGCGCGGTGGTGGAGCAGATGACCGGGCTCAACTACTGGTACGGCGTAGGTGCCATTACCATCGTGGTGGGCATCCTCAATTACTACGGGGAAAAGATTATTTCCTATTTTGAAACCATCGGCACCGTGCTTCTTTACATCGGTTATATTTCCTTCTCCGTGCTGGTTATCAGCCACGGCGGCGCCCATATTTCCGAGGTCATGGCTGCAGGTGACCATTCTTTCGTACCCGATGCTACCATAGGGGCCGCTCTCTGGACGGGCATTCTCTACATGGCTTACAACCTGGTGGTATTTCCTGCGTCCTTCTTCACTATCAAGGCCCAGAAGAGCCGGAAGGACACCATCGTCAGCGGTATCATCGCCGGCCTTCTCATGATTATCCCCTGGTTCATGACCTACTATGCAGTCATGGCTTTCTATCCCGACAAGGCAGTGCTGGCTTCCCCGGTACCCTGGGTAGCCATGATGCAGGCGGACAATGCGCCGGGCTGGTTGCTCCTTCTCTTCAGCATTGTCATGGGCTGGACCCTCATTGAAACGGCCACCGGCATCATCCATGCCATGCTGGAACGTATCGACACGGGCCTCCGTGATACGGGCAGAAATCCCCTCAGCCGTCAGCACCGCGGCATGCTCACCGTCACCATTCTGGTCATTTCCGTGGCCTTTGCTAAAATCGGCATTATCGACCTCATCGCCAAAGGCTACAACGCCCTGGCCTATGCCTTCATCCTCCTCTACCTGGTTCCCCTCCTCACGGTGGGCGTGTACAAGATTATGAAGAAATCGGAGAAGAAGGAAGAAGAAAGAGTGGAAGGCATGGAAATCGCAAAATAAAGAAATGAGAAAGCGGCGCCCTCAGGGACGCCGTTTTTGTGCGGATGGATTCCCGAAAGGGAAGAGACAGTCAGACACCAGACTTCGGCTGTCTGCTGGCCCCTTACCGCTGCTGTTATCCGCGGAACGGTATTCCCGAAGGTTGACGCGCCCTTACGGGCGCGAGGGTTGATGGGCCATGCGCTGACGCGCTGGCCCAAGGGTTCTGTCCGGGACCGGCTGACGCCTCCCGGACAGTTTGAGGGCTCCTCCCAGGGTAGTTATAAAGTATCGCTCCGCTGGGGAGTGTTAGAGCCAGGCGAATTTAGCCATTTTGAGCCGGGCGAAAATCGCCAAAAT
>NZ_CALGPS010000185.1 GCF_937959425.1 uncultured Dialister sp. | reverse complement strand
TACTCGACTGACAGCGGCTTTGCCGCTGAGGGTTGTGGTATCGCCTGACGGCGATAAGTATAAATGCTGCCTGCGGCAGCAGGCCCATTGGGCGGCAGGTACCATACGATTTCGAAGGGAAACATAGAGAGGTTTATTCTGCCCCCTGAATAGGGGGAAGTCCGGCGCAGCCGGATAGGGGGTGGCCACGATAGTGGCCAATTCCCGCCGACTAGTATTTACAGGCAGATGAGCCATTGGCGGCATTCACTGAGATTCTTCGCCTGCGGCTCAGAATGACCGTGTCCGGCGGGAAGTTCAGCGCGTAAAGCCCTTGCCCACCCCTGTCTAAGGGGTGGGTGGCGAGCGCCTATATACTTTCTTGCGCCCCCTGCTTGTCAGGTGGCAAGGGAACTGGATTCGCAGGGAGTCGATAGACGACTGAGAATCCAGTGACACGTTTCCCACCGGGGCGGGAGAGGGCCATGCAGTGGCGAGGGGAGATTGCCAAAGGCACACAGCCGACAGGCGGCATTAAAAATTTATTGCCCGAAGGGCAATCCACAACCTCCTGACTTTATATTGCGCCCATAGGGCGCCTCCACAACCTCGACCGCAAAGCGGGCGTCAAACCTAAGAACCCTCCGGCCTAACGGGCCGGTCAATCCTTAGAACCTTTCTACACAACCTGCCTGCGTCAGCAGGCCACAACCTGCGGCGTCAGCCGCGCCCCCTCCCCCCTTGAACCCTCTGAACCAGCCCGCCGAAGGCGGGCCGAACCCTCTGAACCCGGGGCCTCTCCGAGGCCCCCATATGATATACTAAAAGCAAACCCTATGAAAGCGGCAGCAAAGGAGGAGAATATATGATGAAGAAAGCAGCGGGTCTGGCGCTGGCGTTGATGATGGCTCTGCCCCTATCCGCAGGGGCGGCGGATTTCGCCAACCGGCTGGGGGCATCCTATTCCGATGTGTCCGTGCGGGGTACGGTGCTCAAGGGCGGAAAGCTGGTGGATTTCGGACGGGAAGTCTGGGGTCGTGGCATGACGGTGGAAGTGCAGCATGGACAGGGGGAGGAAACCTGGTATCTTCATATCCAGGATCTTTCCAGGGAAAGGGGAAAGAACTTTTTCCATGACGTGACCCTTGCCCGGAAGGAAAAGAAATGGAACCTGTCGCCCCTTCCGGAGAATCCGGACACCACCTTCCCCGCTTCCTATACGGGCATGGACCTCTGGTACCCTCTGCCGAAGGATCTGGTGGATACCATGAGCGCTTTCCCCAAGGACTGGAAGCTCACAGCCAAAAAGGAAGACGGGAAGAACTTCGGCCACGATTTCAAAAATCTGGCAGGCAAGGTAAGCCTTATGGACAAAGAGCCCGGCGCCCTGCCAAACTACGGCCCCGCCTATAGTGTCTATTTCCCGGGAGAAAGGCCGGAGGAAGTGCAGCAGGTCTTCCTCTACCATTTGAATGACCGGGATGAAAAGGGAAATCCCATTTCCTACGACGGCTACTACCGCTACTACCAGCGGGAAGATCCCTATGCGGCGGAATTCATCTACGACTACTACGGCAGCACCTACAACGGCTACGTGTCCTTCTATCCGGAAAACGGAGGCACCTGGGTGGATCTGGATTTCTGGCAGAACCATGTGTATAGAAACAGCACCGGCTTCGGCGGCTACTATTACTCCAGCACCGTCCTCACCGGCGTGAAGGACGAATTCGTGAACCAGGGCTATCAGGCGGTTGAAGAGGCCTATTATGACCTGGAAAACCATCCGGACTACGGCATCGAACTGGAAGGAGGATTCAACAAATCCCACCCCAAGGTGAAATCGGTGGACACCGCCGCCCATCCGGAACTTTCCGCCGTGCAGAAAGGGGACTGGATCCTTTCCATTAACGGCGCCGACGTATCATCTATGAACTACCTGGCCCGGTACGCCCTGGACTACGCCGCTCCCGGCAGCATTCTCCACATCACCCTGAAAAACGACAAAACCGGCGAATACACCGTAGACGCGAAAGCGGTGATGAAGGAAAGAAGAAGGCCTGCCGGCAGCTCCTATAAAGAACAGCTGGAAAAAGACGGCCTTCGTTCCAAAGGAACTCCCGCCCAGCTGGCTCCCTGGGTGCCCTATCACGAAGTCTTTGCTCCCTGGGACGGGGAAGGTCATGTCATGGCGCCGGAGTTCAGGGAATTGGTGAAATAGTGGGACAGTGGGACGGCGGGACAGCTGTCCGCTATCCGCTTACCGCCGGATTTGCGGCGCCGGGGCGTATTCCCGAAAGCACAGAGGCCATCAGACGTCAGACTATCAGACGGCAGACATCAGACATACTTTATTCCCGACAGCAAGCAGGTTTAAAGGGTTCGAGGCACCGTCGGGTCTTCGCCCCTGGGTGCCTCAGGTTCGGCCCGCAGAGCGGGCTGGTTCAGAGGGAAAAAGGTTCAACGGATTGACGGGGCTTTCGCCCCGAGGGTTCTTAGGTTGTGCGCCAGTTCGGCGTGTATAGTATAGTCTGGTGAAAGT
>NZ_CALGPS010000184.1 GCF_937959425.1 uncultured Dialister sp. | reverse complement strand
TACGGTTCTGTGAGGGGCGGACAGAGTAATCTGATTCCGTCTACTCGACTGACAGGCCCTGAGGCCTGAGGGTTGCGGTATCGCCCTGCGGGCGATGAGTATATATGCTGCCTATCGAGGGCCGCGTCAGCGTCATTTAAAATTCATCGCCGCAAAGCGGCGATACCACAACCTTCAGAGGCCAAAGGCCGCTGTCAAACTTCAGAACCTTCAGAACCTTCGGCCCTTTAGGGCCGTCAACCTTCAGCGCCCAAAGGGCGCTGAACCCTATTCCTTCGCCACGCCGTCTTCCACGATTTCCGCGGCCTTTTCCCAGAGGAGTCCCAGAAGGAAGCCGGCGGCGAAGAAGAGGAGCCAGGACATGTTGAAAGAGGAAAGGGGGAGGGCGTCCATGAAACGGGCCGCATCGGGTACGGAAAAGCCGGCGGCTTTCAGGGCGTCATAGAGGGAAGGGAGGATGGTGAAGGCGGTGGAAAGGATGTACACCTTCCGGCTGACGTGGAAGAAGTCATGAAGGAAGGTGAGGAGGATGAGGGAAATGGACAGGGGATAGAGGAAAAGAAGCACCGGAATGGCGCCCTTGATAATGGCGGAGAGACCGAAGAGTGCGATGAAGAAGGAAAGGACGGTGAAGAAGGTGGCCCAGACCTTATGGGAGAAGCGGGGAAGAAGGGTGTGGAAATAGGCGGCGCAGGAAGCGATGAGGCCGATGGAGGTGGTGAGGCAGGCCAGGATGACGATGATACCCAGAAGGAGACTCCCCATATTTCCGAAATAGAAGGACGCAGCCCCCACTAGCACGGGAGCGCCATTTTCCACGTGTCCCAGCACGGCGACGGAAGAGGCGCCCAGGGTGCAGAGAGCGGCGTAGATGAGGAACATGAAGAAAGTGGAAATAAGGCCGGACTTCAGCGCAGCGCCGGCGATTTCACGATTGGAAGTAAGACCGTAGAGACGGATGGACTCCACCACAATGACGCCGAACACCAGGCCCGCCAGGCAGTCCATGGTGTTGTACCCCTCTAGCAGGGCGGAGGAAAAAGCCTTCACCGGCGTGTCGTAGGCAGGAGACGGTGCCATCCAGCTTCCCATGGGAAGGAAGAGGGACGCGGCGATGAGGATGAAGAGGAACGCCAGAAGCAGCGGCGTAATGCATTTGCCGATACGGGGCACCAGCTTGGAAGGGCTGATGGAAAGGTACCAGGAAAGAAGGAAGAAAAGAAATACGAAGCCGTAAAGGCCCATGGTTCTCATATCCCCTGGAAGGAAATGGGAAACGGCGATTTCATAGGACACCGTGGCGGTACGGGGGATGGCAAAGAAGGGCCCGATGGTGAGGTACAGGGCGCAGCTGAAAAGAATGCCGTACACCGGGCTCACCCGTCCTGCCAGCTGCTGCAGATTCTTCCCGGAAAAGCAGATAGCCAGCACCGAAGCAAAGGGCAGACCCACGCCGGTGATCAGGAATCCCGCCGTGGCGTACCAGGTATTCCAGCCGGAATTCTGTCCCATAAATGCAGGAAAAATCAGATTTCCCGCGCCAAAAAAGAGGGCAAACAGCATGAGCCCGATAGCGATGAATTCATTTGAAGTCTTTTTCATACAATTCCCATTTCTTTATTTAAATACGTCGAAACAACATAATGCTATTTTATCATAAATTCTAAGGGCTTGCATGAAAAAAGTGAATAATATGTTAGTGGGATAGTGAGCTGGTGGGCTGGTGTACTAGTGTACTAGTGGGCTGGCGGGACTGCTGCCGGCTATCAGCTATCGGCTATCGGCTGACCGACCTGGTGTGCGCCCTTCGGAAATATGGGGGCACCATTATGATAAAACCATACAACCGCCCTTACGGGCGAGGGAAAAGAGCGTCCCCCCTTTGGTGGCTGGCGCCACCACCTTTCCCCCAGCTCCGCTGGGGGCACTATGGATGCTTTTCATTGTGCCACATGACTCTACAGGAAAGCGTAGAGCGGTTTATTCTGCCCCCTGAATAGGGGTGGCAAGGGAACTGGATTCGTAGGGAGCCGCAGGCGACTGAGAATCCAGTGACACGCTTCCCTTTGGGTAAGTCCGGCGCAGCCGGATAGGGGGTGGCCACGGCAGTGGCCAATTCAGCAGAATGTATATCGTGACTTAAGCAGCAGAAGGCAAGACCCGTAACGCCCTTGCGTCCCCTTTAGGGGTGGCAAGCGAACGAAATTTGTAGGGAGCCATAGGCGACTGAAAATTTCGTGAGACGCTTTCCCTTGGAGAGAGGGCCACGAAGTGGCGAAGGGGTGCAGGAGGGTACAAGTCGGTATGATACCCTATGCTGAACTGACTGCTGCAAGGCAGCCTTCTGGGAGGAGATTTCTCGGCTTCCTTTCACCGGCTCCACGAAAATGTGATTCATACTGGCACGTACCACCGCTCGAAATGACGGGGGCAGCAATGATGACACAAATGCAAGCCCCGTAACGTCTGCCGCCTTTGGCGGCATTATAAAACTTATTGCCGCGAAGCGGCAATCCACAACCCTCGGCGCCACAGGCGCCGTCAAACTTAAGAACCTTCGCCCGCTTCGCGGGCGTCAAACCTCAGCGGCGGAGCCGCTGTCAACCTTTGCCATGCTATTGATGCTGCCAGCCATCCATCCATAGTGACACTACCGCCCCAAGGCTGTATAATAAAAAGAAAATCCGCCCTATTTCCGGCGGAGAGTGTACACATGGAGGATACGTATGGGTCTCACAGAATTCAAGCTGGCCTATGGCCATGGAATGCAGTCTGTCATGCTCCCGGAGGAGCATATTTCCGATGTACTGGAAGGGGTACCGACCCCTGCCTGCGATGTGAAGGCGGCCACCATTGAATGTATGCGCCACCCCATCGGCACAAAGCCCCTGCAGGAACTGGTGAAGAGGGGGGACAAGGTGTGCCTGGTGGTGGCGGACATTACCCGCGCCTGGAACCGGGCTTCTGAATTTACGGTACACGTGGTGAACGAGCTGAATCTGGCCGGCGTGCCGGACGAAGATATTTACATCGTCTTTGCCCAGGGCACCCACCGTCCCCATACCGATGAGGAAAACGTGACCTGCGTAGGGGAAGAAGTGGCCCGCCGCATCAAAATGTACCAGCATATTTCCACCGACAAATCCATGCTTACCCACATGGGCGTCACCAAGCTGGGCACCGACGTATGGATTGACACCCGGGTGGCGAAGGCGGACAAGGTCATCCTCATCAATGCCATTTCCACCCACGACATGGCAGGATTCGGCGGCGGAAGGAAGCTCATCCTCCCCGGCGTGGCAGGCTATGAGACGGTGCAGCAGAACCACTGCCATGCCCTGGGCCCCACCCTGGGAAGCGGCCTCAATCCTGACGCCAAACTTTTAAAAATCAAAGGAAATCCGGTGTCCGAAGACATGCAGGAAGCCTGCGACATGGTGGGCCCCTGCTTCCTGGTGCACTCCGTCATCAATGAAGAAGGACAGATTTCCTCCATGGTAGGCGGCGATCCTTACGAAGCATGGCTGGAAGGAACGAAGGAAACCTACCGCATGCAGAAGGTGCCTATGAAACAGCAGGCCGACGTCACCATCGTTTCCGCCGGCGGCTACCCCAAGGACACCAACCTCTACCAGGGCACCAAGTGCTATACCACCGCTGAAATCGCCACGAAAAAAGGCGGCATTATCATCACCATGATCGAAGCGGAAGACATTATGGAACCGGAAGCTTACCTGGGGAGCTTCAAGTATAAAAACCTGGAAGACATGGAAAAAGCCCTCCGCGGCTGCTTCACCATCCCCTTCTTCGTGGCCTTTGAAAACCTTATCACCGCCATGACCCACACCGTTTACATCGTCACCCGCCCGGAAAACTTCGACATCCTCCGGGAAAAGACCCACCAGATTCCTGTGGCCTCGGTGGAAGAAGCCTGGGAGCTGGCGAAGAAACAGCTGGCGGCTGAAGGAAAGACGGACTACTCCATCAACATCATCCCCCACGGCAGCGCCATTGTGCCCTACCTGAAGAAATAAGGAAATCAAAATGAAAAAAGCTATCCTTGCCCTCCTCTCCGCCCTGGCCCTTTCCATGCCCCTCACCGCCGGCGCCGCCGACTTCATCCGTCTGGACGGGGCGTCCTACGAAACCATGTGGCAGAAGGGGAAAACCATCAAGAAACACGGCTCCCTGGAAAATCCCATGCACTACGGCGTGGAAATGCGCCACGGCACCCTGGGCTCCAACCAGGTGGTGCTGGTGACACCCTACACCGCAGGGCTCTACATTTCCTCCACCGAAAACCTGCGGCTCCTTGAAATCCCTTCGGATTTCAAAGGAGAGCTCCTCAAGAACCAGGACATCCTCTTCATTGCTCCCGCCTACGTGCCGGTGCACCACCTCATCTCCTGGTCCACGGAAACCAAGGGCAGCGGCAGGGCCGAGCACCTGGCCCTGGTGAAAGACGGGAAACGCATCTATCCCCGCTATACCATGAACCCGGCGGTGGACAGCCTCCTTCCCCACAGCCACTTCGTCCGCTACTTCGGCTTCACTCGTAAGGAAATCCTGGACGTGCCCTACGAAGTAAGATACGTCAACGGCGAAGGCGACCTCATCTCCTTCAAAGTGGATGAGAAGGATTTAAAAAAGCTGATTCAAGAAGAAAAGAACTTCAAAGCCTGAATGCAGGCAATAAAAAAACTGCGGGAAAACTCGCAGTTTTTTTATTTGCTGTCGGCTACCGGCTATCGGCTGACCGCCGACTTAGTGGGCGCCCCCTTTGGAAATATGGGGGCGCCATTATGATAAAACCATACAACCGCCTTTACGGGTGTGGGAAAAGAGCGTCCCCCTTGCCCGCTCCGCGGGACTTCCCCCGCAAGCGGTGGCAGAACAAAGCTCCGCTAGGCTGTAATCTCATAAGTGGCTCTAAGCAAAGCACGGGTTGTTGTCCCACCGCTCCGCGGGGGGAAGGTGGTGCCGTAAGGCACCAAAGGGGGAAAGGCCACCGGAGGTGGCCAATTCACCACCATGTATAGCGTGACTTAAGCAGCAGGAGGCAAGACCCGTAACGCCCTTGCGCCCCCTTTAGGGTGGCAAAGGAACTGGAGTCACTCCAGCGAACTGGATTCGTAGGGGAGCCTGAGCGACCTGAGAATCCAGTGAGTCGGTGATAGCCGTGCTGTAGGGGAGCGATAGCGACCTGAGAATCCAGTGACATGCTTTCCCGTGGAGGAGAGGGCCACGAAGTGGCGCGGGGGTGGACGATGGTAAGCAGAGGAATGATACTCTATGCTGGTGTGACTGTGGAGGTCCTGCATAGGACCTCCACAGTCAGCCGAAGTTGGCCTGCTTGGAACGATGGTGAGCATCATTAGTATGCTTATCATCGTACACCCTTTTGCCGCTCCGCGGCACTTCCCCTCAAGGGGAAACAAGAAATATAGAGAGGCTTTCCTTTTAGTCGGCTGACCGATTGACAGGCAGCCTTCTTGTGGGAGATTTGAGGGCTCCGTTTCACCGGCTCCATGAAGCGATGAATCATACCGGCGCTTCCCACCGCTCGAAATGACGGGGACCGCAATGATGACACAAAAGCCAGACCCGTAACGCTGACTTTATAATCATAGCCGCCAAAGGCGGCTATCCACAACCCTCGCCCGCAAAGCGGGCGTCAAACCTGAGAACCCTCCGGCCGTAGGCCGGTCAATCTTAAGAACCTTCAGCGCCCAAAGGGCGCTGGGCCGCTCCGCGGCCGCTACCACAGGATATCCCCGTCCACCATCTGTCCGTCTAGGGGGAGGGCGTTGGTGAACTGCCAGAGGCGGGCGTTTTCCTGGCTGCAGGTGCTGCCCCACTGGGCGCACCAGAGGGGCGTGCCTTCGGGAAGGGCGGAGAGATGGATGATGTCTTCAAGCCAGCTGAAGCTGCTGTAGAGGCCGGCGGGGAAGCCTTGTTTTTCCATTTCTTCAAGGTAGGCGCGGCAGAGGGCGGTGATTTCTTCTCCCTCTGTGAGGCCGTTTCTTTCCTTATAGTCGTCGGCGTCTTCCATGTCCAGCCAGCAGCCCATGGCCAGCTTTTCCGGCGGAAGGCCGCAGTCTTTCAGCACGAAAGCGGTGAAGCGGGCTTCTTCTGCCGCCGCTTCTTCGGTGAGGGCATAGCTGTAGTAGTAGATGCCCAGGGCAAGGCCTGCATCGAGGACGCCGTTTGTGTATTCGTAGAACCGGCTGTCCAGGTGGCCGGCGCCCCAGCCCAAGCGGACGATGACGAAGGAGAGCCCCTGTTTCTTCAGAAGCGGCCAGGGGAGTGGCCGGTTATGTTCGGAAATATCAATACCCCATTTCATTTTTTTCCTCCTTTCAAATGGCGAAGCAGGAGGGTCATAGACCGGAATCCCGCTTCCGATAGATTTTCCACCACCGACAGGGCTTCCGAGGCGGTGAGGTAGCTCACTGCCAGGGATACCATGCCCGAGGGCTGGCCGTTTTCCGCCAGCAGGTAGTCCGCAGAGGCGGAGGCCAGGACGCAGAGGTTGTAGAGCATGAGTTTGGACAGGCCCTGTTCTTTCATGACGGCGCTGGAGATAAGGCCCAGTCTTCGGGCCCGGGGGATGGCCCTCACCATGGCCCAGAGGGTGGGATTTCCATTTCCTTCTGCCTGAAGCAGGGAAGCGCTGATGGCGATCCACCGGGTGAGAAGGTCCAGGGCTACCAGCAGGGAAAAGCAGAGCAGCATGAGGGCGTGGTGGACGAGGGTGAGAAGGAGCAGGGATCCCGCCGCTTTCAGGGGAAAGTGGTCGAAGAGCTCCTTCCATCCGCTGCATGATGGATGCATGATTTTCTCCTTTCCGGAAATCGAAACCCCGATTTCCTGGGGATAAAGTAGGAAGGCGGAAAATCCTTTCTCTTACGCGGGCCCTGTGGTAAAATGCTTTGGTGAGAGGGGAAGGAGGAATAGCGTGAATTCTATGAAATTGAAAGCAGCGGCGCTGGCGCTCTGCCTGGGGCTTCTGGCAGGCTGCGGCATGGACAAGAGTCTCACCATGACGCCGGAAACGGGAGAAAAAATCGAGGTTACCCTGGACAGGGGGGATGATTTTTCCATGGAGGAAACCGCCGGCACGGTGCTGGTGTATCAGAAGAAAAAGGTGATGCTGCGCTGTGCCTTCATCAGCGAGGAGCAGGAAAAGGCCCAGCGGGCGTCCATCATTACCATGCCCTTTGAAATCCACAAACAGGAGAAGGATTATATTTCCTACAGCATGGCGGGGCCTGAGGGCATGGTGAATTATTATATGTACCCCGTCGGGAAGAAGACCTGGCTCTTCGCCGCCACCCATCTCCCGCCGGAGGCGGCGGAGAAGGTGCTGTCCCGCATTCATTTCAGGGAGGCGAAATCATGAGGGTCCTGGTGAGTGCCTGCCTGCTGGGAAGGAACTGCAAGTACAGCGGAGGAAATAACCGGAATGAAAAGGTACTTGCTTTCCTTAAAGATAAAGAAATCATCCCGGTGTGCCCGGAAGTGGAGGCTGGCCTTCCCGTGCCCCGTCCGCCTGTGGAAATCCGGAATGGCCGGGTGGTGAGGAAGGACGGGAAGGACATGGATGAAATCTACCGCCGGGGCGTATCCCGGGTGCTGGCCCGCATGGGAAAGGTAGACCTGGCCATACTGAAATCCGGCAGCCCCACCTGCGGCGTCCATGACATTTACGACGGCACTTTCAGCGGAAAGAAAATCAAAGGCCGGGGCGTGCTGGCAGAAGCCCTGGTAAAGGCAGGGGTGCCGGTGGTGGATGAAAGGGGGCCGCTTGGCGGCCCGGGTTCAAAGGGTTCGGCCCACCCGAAGCGGGCTGGTTCAGAGGGTTCAGAGGGGCGCGGCTGACGCCGCGGGTTGTGTAAAAGGGTTGTGTTCGCTTCGTTCAGGGGGCGACGGGCCTTTGGCCCGAGGGGGTAGTATCGCCGCCTTTGGCGGTGATGAGTATATATGCTCGCTGCGCTCGCCCCCCTTTGGTGGCTGGCGCCACCACCTTTTCCCCGCTGAAGCGGGGGCACTATGGATGCTTTCCATTGCGCCACATGACTCTACAGGAAAGCGTAGAGCGGTTTATTCTGCCACCTCAAGGGGAAACAAGAAATATAGAGAGGCCTTCCTTTTAGTCGGCTGACCGATCGCAAGGCAGCCTTCTGGGAGGAAATTTCTCGGCTCCCTTTCACCGGCTCCACGAAAATGTGATTCATACCGGCGCGTACCCCCCCGCTCGAAATGACGGGGGAGCAATGATGACACAAAAGCCAGCACCGTAACGCTGACTTTATATTGCGCCCATAGGGCGCCTCCACAACCCTCAGCGGCCAAGGGCCGCTGTCAAACTTTAGAACCTTAAGAACCTTCGGGGCGAAGCCCCGTTAACCCTTCTCCCTATGAACCCGGCCCCTAATTCCCCATTGCAAGAAGAGGGCATATGTTATAAACTGGTACGAGTGATATTTCCAATGTGTAAACAGGGAGGCGTTTCAAAATTTTAATCGGCGGTATTGAAGCAGGCGGCACTAAAATTATCTGCGGCGTAGGAGAAGTGAAGGACGGCACCATCCGTATCCTTTCGGAAATGAGGTTTCCTACCACCACCGCAGCCCAGGTGCTGCCGGAGATTATTTCCTGGTTCAAGCAGTATGACATCGAATCCCTGGGGATTGCCAGCTTCGGACCGCTGGATCTGAAGAAGAATTCCCCCACCTACGGCTACATCAAGGCCACGCCGAAGAAGGGCTGGCAGGATGTGGATTTCGTAGGTCCCTTTGCCCGGGCCCTTTCCATTCCCATCGAGTTTGACACCGACGTGAACGGCGCTGCGCTGGGAGAATCGGTGTACGGCGCGGGAAAGGGCTGCCAGGTGGTGTCCTACATGACCGTAGGCACCGGCATTGGCGTAGGCCTGTACTGCGAAGGCAGGCTGCTCCATGGCCTGGTGCATCCGGAAGCAGGCCATATGCTCATCCAGCGCCATCCCAAGGATACCTATGAAGGAAGCTGCCCCTTCCACAAGGACTCCTTCCTCCCCGGCGGCTGCCTGGAGGGCTACGCCTGCGGCCCCGCCATCCAGCAGCGCTGGGGCGCGCCGGGAGAGACGCTCCACAACCGGAAGGAAGTGTGGGAAATGGAAGCCTACTACCTGGGACAGGGGGTCTCCAACCTGGTACTCCTCTATTCACCGGACAAAATCATCATCGGCGGCGGCGTCATGCACCAGGAAAACCTTTTCCGTATGGTTCGGGAAGAAGTGAAGAAAAATATCAACGGCTACATCCACTCCGACAAGCTGGATGAGGGCCTGGACAACTACATCGTTCCCCCGGCCCTGGGAGACCACGCCGGCCTCACCGGCGCCATCGAACTGGGCAAGAGAGCCTGGGAAGAGGAAAATAAACAGTAATCATAACACAAAAAAACTTCAGCCTCCGGGGCTGAAGTTTTTTTGTGAAGTTTCCTGTGGCGGTGGACAGCCATGGTATCATGCCGGACGGGAAACTATAGGCGAATAGTTTCCTGTCGGTATGAAAAGCCAAGGCGTCAAGCCGGACAGGAAACTATACGCGAATAGTTTCCTGCCGCGGTGAATTGCCATGGTGTCAAGCCGGATGGGAAACTATAGGCGAATAGTTTCCTGCCGCGATGAAAAGCGATAGGGGCAAGCCGGACAGGAAACTATAGGCAAACAGTTTCCTGCCGCGATGAAAAGCCATAGTGTCAAGCCGGATAGGAAACTATACGCAAAAAGTTTCCTGTCGGTATGAAAAGCCAAGGCGTCAAGCCGGACAGGAAACTATAGGCGAAAAGTTTCCTGCCGCGATGAAACTCTAAGGCGTCAAGTCGGATGGGAAACTATAGGCAAACAGTTTCCTGCCGGTATGAAAAGCCATAGGGTCAAGCCGGACAGGAAACTATAGGCAAACAGTTTCCTGCCGGTATGAAAAGCCATAGGGTCAAGCCG
>NZ_CALGPS010000183.1 GCF_937959425.1 uncultured Dialister sp. | reverse complement strand
GGTGGGTGGCGAGCGCAGCGAGCCGGAAGGGGTCAGCTGCCTGCGGCAGCTGATAAAATATGGGCTGTGAAAAAATGTAAATCATTTTTTCACAGCCCCTTTTTTCATTGATTTTCAAATTTTTCAATTTCTTCCATCAGAGCAGGAATCAGTTCTTCTTCCGGCACGGAGCGGAGGATTTTACCTTTACGGAAGAGAAGGCCGCTGCCTTTGCCTCCGGCTATGCCGAAGTCCGCTTCCCTGGCTTCTCCCGGGCCGTTGACGGCGCAGCCCATGACGGCTACCCGGATAGGTTTCTTGAATTTCTGGATCTTTTCTTCCACTTCCTGTGCCATGTGGATAAGATCCACCTGGGTGCGGCCGCAGGTAGGGCAGGAAACGAGGACGGGGCCGTACTGCTGCATGCCTACGGAGCTCAGGATTTCCCTGGCCGCCTTTACTTCCTTCAGGGGATCGTCGGTGAGGGAGACACGGATGGTATCGCCGATACCGTCCAGAAGGAGGCTTCCGATGCCGATGGCGGACTTGATGGTGCCCCGGTAAAGGGTTCCTGCTTCGGTGACGCCCAGATGGAGTGGATAGTCCACCTCTTCGTGGAGAAGGCGGTTTGCCTTGACCATCATGGGAACGTCGGTGGATTTGACGGAAATAACGATGTCGTGGAAGTCTTCTTCTTCCAGAATTTTCACGTGTTCCATGGCGCCGGCCACCATGCCTTCGGCGGTGGGATGGCCGCCGTATTCATCGAGAATGTGCTGGGGCAGGGAGCCGGCATTAATGCCGATACGGATGGGGATATGTTTTTCTTTGGCCATGTCCACCACTTTTACCACATTCTCCCGGCTGCCGATGTTGCCGGGGTTGATGCGGAGGGCATCAATGCCCTGTTCCATGGCCGTCAAAGCCAGGCGGTAGTCAAAGTGGATGTCTGCCACCAGCGGCACGTCCACCAGGCTCCTAAGCGCTCCCAGCGCTTCCGCTGCTTTCCTGTCCGGCACCGCCATGCGGACGATGTCGGCGCCGGCTTTGTGAAGGGCGTTAATCTGGGCAGCCGCATAGGCTGTGTCCACGGGACTGAAGGTGCTCATGGACTGTATAGCAATGGGTGCGCCGCCGCCGATGGCAACGCTGCCTACATGTATCTGTCTGGTTGTTTCCATTTTTTCACCTGATTGATTGTGTTAATGCGCCTGTAGGGCGCGGGGAAAAGGTAGTGCGTTGGCACCAAAGGGGGCGGGCCCGTAGGGCCCGCAGGTTGTATAAAAGGGTTGTATTTCAGAGGGTTGTGAAGAAAGGTTCTTAAGTTTGACCGGCCTGTGGCCGGAGGGTTCTTGGGTTTGACGCAGTCTATCGGCTGCGAGGGTTGTGGAAAGCCGCTGGCGCGGCTATGATTATAAAGTCTGCGTTACGGGATTACCATTAGTGTCACCAGTGCTGCATAAAGTCCCCCTAAACATTCTGCTGAATTGGCCGCCTCCGGCGGCCTTCCCCCCTTTGGTGCCTTACGGCACCACCTTCGCCACGGTGTGAAGCGTGTCACTGGATTTTCGGGTCACTGCGTTCCCCTACAAATCCAGTTCCCTTGCCACCCCGCTGTATCGGTCGGGCGACAAAAGGAAAGCGCCCTTATGGGCAGGCTAGGCGCCTTACTTCGCCCGACTTGCACATCCTATGCAGGATGTGCACAGTGGACAATAAAGCTCCGCGAAACATTACCATCAAAAGTTGCTCTGAATAAAGCACGGGTTGTTGTGCCCCCGCCTGCGGGGGAAAGGTGGTGGCGCCAGCCACCAAAGGGGGAATCACCGCAGTGTTAATCTGATTTAAGTCACTCATTCTATAGCACCAAAAAAGGGGGCCTCTTTTCCATCGCCCGCAAGGGCGATTGTATGGTTTTTCCAGCCACCAGCCACTAGCTGCAAGCCATTATCCCCTTCGCCCGCTCCGCGGGCGTCATTTCATCAGCCCCTGGATGTCATTGCACATGGCAAAGAGAAAAAGTCCCAGAAGGATGGTGACTCCCACTGCCTGGATATAGTAAAGTGCCTTATCCGGAAGTTCCCTGCCGCTTATTCCTTCAATGAGGGTAAGGATAAGGACGCCTCCGTCCAGGAGCGGTATGGGCAAGAGGTTCAAAAAGCCCAGGTTGAGGCTCAGAAGGGCGATGAAGAGAAGAAGGGACAGGAAGCCTGTATCCGCCACCTGGGCACTCATGCGGGCGACACCGATGGGGCCTGCCACGTCCGCTTCATGGCCGGAAATCATATCTACAAGGCCGGTGACCATCATTTTAAGGAGATAGACTGAGCGCTCTCCTCCCATGAGGAATGCCTGTCCTATTCCCACTTTATGATGTTCTAGGTAGGGAGAAATGCCTATGATGGGCCTTCCCCCTTCGCTGTCGGTCATGATGATGGTAAGGGTCTTCTCTTCCCCCTCATGGCTCACTTTGACAGGAATAATACGACTGTCCAGATCTTTTGTAATTTTCCCTATATCCGTCCAGCTTTTCACATCTTTTCCTGCCACAGAGAGGATTCTGTCCCCCGCCTGAATTCCCTGTTTTTCAGCGGAGGTGCCTGAAAGGACGCTTCCCACCACCGGAAGGTCCGGGAAGGTCTGGTAGCCGGCGTAGAGAAAGGCGCCGGTGAAGATGAAGAAGGCCAGAAGTACGTTGAAGAGGGATCCTGCTGCTATGACAAGGAGCCTTGCCCATACGGGACGGTTGGAGAAGGCCCTTGGATCGTCGGTCTTGCTGCCGTCCATGCCGGCAATGCGGTTGAAGCCCCCCAGAGGGATGGCACGGAGGGAGTAAAGGGTCTCCCCCTTCTTCACACCGCCCAGCTTGGGACCAAATCCGACAGCAAATTCTTCTACCTTCATGCCGGTGAGCTTGGCGGTGAGGAAATGGCCTCCTTCATGAATGAGAACGATAACCGCAAAGACGAAGATGGGGGCCAGGATATTAATCAGCATAGGGATATCCTTTCGATTTCATTCCGGGCCAGATTTCTGGCCATCCGGTCTGCCTCCATAATGTCCTCATAGGAGCGGACAGGGCCTGAAATGAAACGGGAAAGGGTCTCTTCCACCACGTCATAAATGGAAAGGAAGGAGAGTTTCCCTGCAATGAAGGCGCGGATGGCTTCCTCATTGGCCGCATTGAAGGCGGTGCCGGCGCTTCCGCCCTCCTTTCCTGCCTCGTAAGCCATTTTAAGGGAGCGGAACACATCAAGGTCCGGTTTTTCAATGATAATGGACGCAATGTCCCGCCAGTTCACATACTTTTTGGAAGGGGACGGCAGTCTTTCCGGATAGGTCAGGGCGAACTGGATGGGAAGGCGCATGTCCGGATTTCCGATCTGGGCCATAATGGAGCCGTCGTCGTATTCCACCATGGAATGGATGAGGCTCTGGGGCTGGACGATGACTTCGATATCGTCGTAGTCCACGCCAAAGAGCCAGTGGGCTTCGATGACTTCCAGTCCCTTGTTGAACATGGTGGCGGAGTCCAGCGTGACTTTCATGCCCATGTTCCAGGTGGGATGCTTCATGGCGTCTGCCACGGTCACATGCTCGAGCTCTTCCCTTGTCTTTCCGCGGAAAGGACCGCCAGAGGCGGTGAGAAGGAGTTTATGGATATGCTTTTTATCCTGTCCCAGCATGCACTGGAAAATGGCGCTATGTTCGCTGTCCACGGGACGGATGAGGACGCGGTGCTTTCTCGCTTCTTCCAGCACCAGGCTGCCGCCGGCCACGAGAGTTTCCTTATTGGCCAGGGCCAGTTCCTTTTCGGCGCCGATGGCAGCCAGGGTGGGCGCAAGGCCTGCAATACCTACCACCGCCACCAGCACCAGGTCCACATCCTCCCTCACTGCCGCTTCAGTCAAACCCTGCCCGCCGATAATGACTTCGGCAGCCCCGTGATAGAGGTCTTTGAATTTTCTTCCCGCTTCTTCATCGGTAATGACAATGGCGGAAGGATGAAATTCCTCTGCCTGGGCAAGGAGCTTTTCCACGCTTTTATGGGCACAGAGCACTTGGGCATGAAATAAATCGGAATGGGCACGGATGACGTCCAATGTCTGGGTGCCGATGGAACCGGTAGAACCTAATACTGCGATTTCCTTCATAAAAACTCCTTTCACCTAAGCAGGGCAAGCACAGCAGCCAGGGACGGCGCCACGAAAAGAAGGCTGTCGAAACGGTCCATCATGCCGCCGTGGCCGGGAAGAATATTTCCGGAGTCCTTAATATCACAGGCCCGCTTCACATAGGATTCAAAGAGATCCCCCACCGGCGCCATGACAGCCGCCATGACGGACAAGAAAAAGGCATGGGTCATGTCGTACTTGAACCCAAAGCCAAGGGCCATACCCAGCACCACGCAGCCGACAGCGCCGCCAATGAGGCCTTCCACCGTCTTATTGGGGCTGATATGGGGCGCCATTTTATGTTTTCCAAAGCTCCTTCCTGCCAGGTAGGCAAAGGAATCGCTGGCCCAGGTGCATACCAGAGCGAAAAGAATGAGGAAAACGCCAGGGTCCCCGTTCACCGCTCCCACCAGCAAAAGCTCCCGGCTCCCCCGAAGAAGTGCCAGGGTGCCGAAACCGATACCGAAATAAAGGGCGCCAAAGGAGGTGTAAACCAGGTTCGTCATATCCTCCTTCTTAATAGCAAGGATCAGGAAAAGAAGGAGGCAGAAAGTGAGAAACAGAAGGGCCGTAAAAATGCGGACAGAGTAAAATCCGGCGGAAAGCACCGTCAGCCCCACCGCCAATGCAGCAGGAATACGGTAAATGCGGATAGAAATCTGCTTCAGCATCCGGTCGTACTCTGCAAGAGCAATGAGGGACACAAGAAATACGGCGCCTGTCAGAAACCAGCCACCCAGCCATACGAGGCCCAGCACCGCAATGATGCCCACAATGGCTGTCAAAACACGAACTTTCATAATACCTCCATTAGTGATCCTTTTCCGTAAGGCCGCCGAAACGCCGGTCCCTGCCGGTAAACCAGTCCACTGCCTTTCGAAGCTCCTCTTCCGTAAAATCGGGCCAGAGCACATCTGTGAAATACAGTTCGCTGTAGGAAGCCTGCCAGAGAAGGAAATTGGAAATACGGGACTCTCCCCCCGTACGGATCAGAAGATCCACGTCCTTCGCATCAGAAGGATAGAGATGAGCCTCCACCGTCTTTTCGGTAATGTCAGCAGGAAGCAGCACACCGGCCTTCACCTTTTCAGCGATTTCCTGCATGGCATGCACGATTTCCATGCGGCCGCCGTAGTTGATGGCCACATTCAGAATCAGTCCGTCATTGGCGGCGGTATCCCGCTCGCATTCTTCAATGCCCTTTCGGAGACCGTCGGAGAGGACAGAGGTGTCCCCTACAATATGGACCTGCACATTGTCTTCCACCAGCTCCTTCAGCTGGGAAATAAGGTAATTTTTAAAGAGTTTCATAAGGAAACGGACTTCCAGAGACGGCCTTTTCCAGTTCTCTGTGGAAAAAGCATAGAGTGTGAGCACCTTGATGCCCATATGGCCGGCAGCACGCACAATGGTCTTCACATTGGCGGCGCCCACCTGGTGCCCGTAAGTCCGCTCCCTGCCCCTCTCCCGGGCCCACCGGCCATTCCCGTCAAGGATGATGGCCACATGCTCAGGAAAGGATTTTTTATCAGACATACATATTCCTCGTTTCAGGATAATAAAACAGTGAAGAAACGCCGATTGATGAAATCAACCGGCGCTTTGACACGCCTGCGGGCGTGAGGGTTCCCTCCCACCTCACTTATTGTCCCACCGCTTGCGGGGGGAAGGTGGTGCCGCAGGCACCAAAGGGGGGGCGGGCCCGTAGGGCCCGCAGGTTGTGTAAAAGGGTTGTGTAGAAAGGTTCTTAAGATTGATGGGCCTGCGGCCCAAGGGTTCTTAGGTTTGACGCCCGCTTTGCGGGCGAGGGTTGTGGATTGCCGCTGGCGCGGCCATGAGTATAAAGTCTGCGTTACGGGGCTTGCATTTGTGTCACCGGTGCTGCATGGCGAAGAGCAAAAGCCTTCTTCCTCTGGAAGACGACAGTCCTGCAGAGGACTGTCGAGTCGGGCTAATATTCGAGTATAGCCTGCCCCACAGGGGAAACGACTCACTGGATTCTCAGGTCGCTACGCTCCCCTACGAATCCAGTTCGCTGTGCACACACTAAGCGAGCACCTTAATGCCCGACCGTTGGTGTCGCCGTAGGCGACGGATGATAGCAGGATTTTCGTAGAAAATCCGGGGCCCCATCGGGGCCTAAGATGTCTCATAGTAGCTTGGAACTGTCTTCAAGTGTTCCTCAGGGCTCCGCCCAGCTCCTTTCTGAGGAAGGAGCCTGCGTTACGTGCTTTCCCTCCCGTTGCTTAAGGCATGATAAGCATTGAGGTAAATTAGTCGCCTACGGCGACTACCCCTTATCCGGCTTCGCCGGACTTTCCCCTATGCAGGGGGCAGAATAAGCCCCTCAATGCTTACCTTTGGTGTCATGTAGCACACTGCTTAGCACCCATAGTCCCACCAGCGAAGCTGGGGGGGAAGGTGGTGGCGCAGCCACCAAAGGGGGCGCTTTTCCATCGCCCGCAAGGGCGGTTTGCCTGTTTTCCCCGGGCGAAAGCCCGGTTGTATGGTCTTCCCAGCCAATAGCTACCAGCCACTGGTCACTAGCCCCATCGCCCGTAAGGGCGGTTGTAAAGTTTTTATCAATAAGAGGGCGCCTTCTAAAATTAAAAGGCGCCCCACCACAACCCTCGCACCGAAAGGCCCGTCAAACCTCGACCTGAAGGGCCGTCAATCCGGGCTGCTTTACAGCCCCGTCACACAGACATGATTTCTTTAATTTTTCTATCGGTGACAGCTTCCACTTCTTTAATCTTCTTATCGGTAAGCTTCTGGATCTTGTCTTCCGTATCCTTGATCACGTCCTTGGAAACGTCGCTGTTCTTTTCTTCCTTTTTCAGGAATACATTGCCGTCGCGGCGGATGTTGCGGACTGCCACCTTGGCTTCTTCAGACTTTTTGTTGACCACTTTTACCAGTTCCTTACGTCTTTCTTCGGTAAGCTGGGGAATGGCCATGCGGATGAGGTTGCCGTCGTTCATAGGAACCAGGCCCAGGTCGGACTGGAGGATGGCTTTTTCGATTTCCTTCAGAAGGCTCTTGTCCCAGGGCTGTACGACCAGCATTCTGGCTTCCGGTACGGAAACGGTGGCCACCTGGGTAACCGGTGTGCGGCTGCCGTAGTATTCTACAAATACCCGGTCCAGCAAACTTGCATTGGCCTGTCCGGTACGGATGGATGTGAATTCATTTTTCAGGGCGGTAATGGATTTGTCCATTTTCACAGATAAGTTTTTCAGTTCGTCTTCGTACATAATTATTTCCTTTCAATGAGGGTGCCCAGGGTTTCTCCCCTGCAGGCTTTCACAATGTTTCCGGGAACATCAATATTAAAGACAACGATGGGAATATTATTGTTCATGCAGAGGGTAATGGCGGTATTGTCCATAACAGCCAGCTGTTTCTGCAGCACGTCATTATAGGTAAGATGGGTAAACATCTTGGCTTCCGGATGATACTTCGGGTCCGCATCGTACACGCCGTCGGTCTGTTTCTTGGCCATGAGCATCACATCCGCCTCGATTTCCGCACTGCGGAGAGCTGCGGTGGTATCGGTGGTGAAATAGGGATTGCCGGTGCCTGCGCCGAAGATGACCACCCTGCCCTTTTCCAGATGGCGGATGGCGCGGCGGCGGATGTAGGGTTCTGCAATCTGCCGCATTTCAATGGCTGTCTGCACGCGGGTGGATACGCCCAGTTTTTCCAGTGCATCCTGCAGGGCTACGGAGTTGATGACAGTAGCCAGCATGCCCATGTAGTCGGCTGAGGCACGGTCCATGCCTCCCTGGCTGCCCTTGAGGCCTCTCCAGATATTGCCGCCGCCTACAACGACTGCGATTTCCACACCGGACTCGCAGGCTTCTTTGATTTCCCCTGCCAGACGGTAAACCACTTCCGGATCAATGCCGAAGCCCTTGTCATTGGCCAGGGCCTCGCCGGATAATTTCAGCATAACTCTCTTATAATGTTTCGTTTCAGCTTCCATGGTACACCCCCAGAAACAACATAACGGATCTACATCTATTATATAGTATTTCCATCCATTTACAAAATAAGAGAACACCGGAAAGTGTCCTCTTATATGTAAATTACTGATTCAGCTGTTTAGCAACTTCTGCTGCCAGATCGTCCTGTTTCTTTTCAATGCCTTCACCCAGCTGGAAACGGGCAAAACGAAGAACTTCAGCATTCTTGGATTTCAGGAGTTTGGCAATGGTGAGATCGCCGTCTTTAATGAATTCCTGGTCCACAAGGCATACTTCCTTGTAGTACTTGTTGATTCTGCCAAGAACCATCTTTTCGATGATCTTTTCAGGTTTGCCTTCATTTCTTGCTTCCACTGCAAGAACTTCTTTTTCATGTTCGATTTCAGCCTGAGGCACTTCGGTGCGGTCGAGGTAGGAAGGATTAGCAGCAGCGACCTGCATGGCAATATCCTTGCCCAGTTCATCATCTCCGCCTTTCAGTTCAACCAGAACGCCGATCTTGCCGCCGCCATGGATGTAGCTGTAAACTTTGCCTTCAGCGCTTTCGTAACGTACGAAACGACGTACAGAAATGTTTTCACCGATTTTTGCAACAGCTTCGGTTACAGTATCTTTAACGGTCTTGCCGTTCAGGTCGGATGCCAGGAGAGCTTCCACATCGGCAGGATTTACGGCAATAATCTGCTGGGCAATGGATGCAGCCAGAGCTCTGAAGTCTTCGTTGCTTCCAACAAAGTCGGTTTCGCAGTTGACTTCAACGATGGTACCGGTTTTGCCATCTTCGGAGATAGCGGAAACTACAGCACCTTCAGCAGCTACGCGGCTTGCCTTCTTCGCAGCCTGGGACAGGCCCTTTTCGCGGAGAATATCAACAGCCTTTTCCATATCGCCTTCAGCTTCAACCAGTGCCTTTTTGCAGTCCATCATGCCTGCACCGGTTTTAGTACGCAGATCTTTTACCATACTAGCTGTGATTTTCATCTTATGACCTCCATCATAAAATTCAAGGTGTTTGTCAGATAAAGAGGGGCAATGCCCCGGGGGTTTTAAAGGGCCCCCGAACCATTAGATTATTCCTTGTCTTCAGCAGCAGCTTCTTCGGCCGGTGCTTCAGCAGCTTCGCCTGCTTCTTCTGCAGCAGCTTCAGCTTCCTGCTGGCCCTGACGGCCTTCGAGAACAGCATCAGCCATTTTGCTGGTGAGCAGTCTTACAGCGCGGATAGCGTCATCGTTGGCAGGAATCGGGAAATCGATAACATCGGGATCGCAGTTGGTATCAACGGTAGCAACAACGGGGATGTGGAGCTTGTGAGCTTCGGAAACAGCGATTTCTTCCTTCTTGGAATCGATGATGAAAATAGCGCCGGGCAGTCTCTTCATGTCTTTGATACCGCCGAGGTTCTTTTCCAGCTTTTCCAGTTCTCTCTTCATAAGGATAACTTCCTTCTTCGGATACTGGTCAGTGGTGCCTTCTTCAAACATCTTTTCCAGTTCCTTCAGACGGTTGATACGGGTCTGGATGGTGCGGAAATTGGTGAGCATGCCGCCGAGCCAGCGTTCGTTTACATAGAACTGATTGCAGCGGGTAGCTTCTTCCTTCACGGAATTCTGAGCCTGCTTCTTGGTGCCTACGAAGAGAATCGGTTCGCCCTTAGCTGCTACATCACGGATGAAAGCATAAGCTTCTTCAACCTTCTTCACGGTCTTCTGCAGATCGATGATGTAGATACCGTTGCGTTCGGTGAAAATGAACCGAGCCATCTTCGGATTCCAGCGACGGGTCTGATGACCGAAATGAACGCCTGCTTCTAACAACTGTTTCATGGATACAACTGACATAATAATAACCTCCTGTTAATAACCTCTGCCCGCTTCTTCTTCCATAACCACCCTGTCAGAGGGCACAGATATGAAATCCACGGACATGTGTACTTGTACTCAAGCTTTTTTATTTTATCAAAAAGAAATGGGAGATGCAAGAGGGAAATTTGACACGCCCTGCGGGCGTGAAGGTTCACGGCCCTTGCGGCCGAAGGTTGTGTAAAAGGGTTGTGTAGAAGGGTTCTCCCCTGTCTTATTGTCCCACCGCTTGCGGGGTGGCAAGGGAACTGGAGTCACACCAGCGAACTGGATTCGTAGGGGAGCGGCAGCGACCTGAGAATCTAGTGAGTCGGTGATAGCCGTGCTGTAGGGAGCCCTTGGGCGACTGAGAATCCAGTGACACGCTTCCCTATGGGTGAAGGTGGTGCGTCAGCACCAAAGGGGGGCGGGTCCGCAGGTTGTGTAGGGGAAGGTTCTTAAGATGGATGCGCCCTACGGGCGCAAGGGTTCTGAAGTTGTGCGCCAGTTCGGCGTGTATGGTATAGCCCGGTGAGAGCCCGGGCCCGGCAAAGCCTAGCAAGCAGCCGGTACTTAGTCTTGCATGTGAAGCCGTGAGGCCAGCATGAAGCGTAGACAAAGGAGTGCGAGAGCCGTAATGCGAAAGCGTGAAGCGATTCAGCCTCGTTAGAACGTTGTGTGGAAGCCGATACCCTAACTTAGGTCGCAGGCAGAAATGTACAGGTCGATAGGCGAGAACTGTGCAGGTTCCACCGGGGTCATAGAGCATGGCGAGCGCACGAAGTACTATACATGTACCTGGGAGAGCTGACAAGGGTCCTAAATGGATGACACCCATCCCAATGGTATGGACGCCAAAATACTTTACTGTATGGAGACGTCACAGATGCCCGGTCAGCAGTCGGATTACCTCATAGTAGTGATGAAACCTGTGAAAGCAGGTGGAGTGAAGGGGGTAAAGAATAGTCAACAATTGCAGGGAAACAGGTTCTGCACAGAGAGGTAGACGAAACTAAGACTTAGAGATTAGTTAAATGTAAACGGAACTGCAACTGATAAGGTGTAACGAGTACACCCCAAGGACTATTCTAAGAGCCGTATGCGGGAAAACCGCACGTACGGTTCTGTGAGGGGCGGACAGAGTAATCTGATTCCGTCTACTCGACTGACAGCCGCTTCGCGGCTGAGGGTTGTGGATTGCCCTTCGGGCAATGAGTATAAAGTCAGCGCTACGGGACTTGCTTTGGTGTCACCAGTGCTGCATGACGTAGTGCTATAGCCCCCTTCCTTTGGAAGGCAGAAGCCCTGCAGAGGGCTTCTGAGCCGGGCTCTTATTTGAGTATAGCCTGCACACAAAGCGAACACCTTAATGCCCGGCCGTTGGTGTCGCCGCAGGCGACGGAGGATAGCAGGCCTTTCACAGAAAGGCCGAGGCCCCAAAGGGGCCTGATGTGGCACATAGGTGCAAAGAGCATTATTCGGACCTATCCTCAGGGCTTCGCCCAGCTCCTTTCTGAGAAAGGAGCCTGCGTTACGGGATTACCCTCCTGCTACATAAATCACACTAAGCATTCTGCTGAATTGGCCACTGGCGTGGCCACCCCCTATCCGGCTGCGCCGGACTTCCCCCGCAAGCGGTGGCAGAACAACCCGTGCTTAATATAGAGGCTCATATGAATATAAAGCCTCGCGAAGCTTTGTTGTCCCCCCGCTTGCGGGGGGAAGGTGGTGCCGCAGGCACCAAAGGGGGTGGGCCCGAAGGGCCCGTTAGCGGGGTTCAGGGGGAAAGGTTCTTAGGATTGATGGGCCCTCCGGGCCCAAGGGTTCTTAGGTTTGACGCAGCCTATCGGCTGCGAGGGTTGTGGTGGCGCCCTACGGGCGCAATATAAAGTCAGCGTTACGGGGCTTGTCTCTTGTGTCACCAGTGCCGCATGAGGTAGTGCTATAGCCTCCTTCCTCTGGAAGGAGGTGTCGCCGTCAGGCGACGGAGGATAGCAGATTTTCGCAGAAAATCCGAGGCCCCATCGGGGCCTAAGATGTCTCATAGTGGCTTGAATCTATCTTCAAGACCTATTCTCAGGGCTCTGCCCAGCTCCTTTTCTGAGAAAGGAGCCTTACGTTACGGGAATACCTTCCTGCTGCTTAATTCACGCTAAACATTACGGTGAATTGGCCACTGGCGTGGCCACCCCCTATCCGGCTGCGCCGGACTCCCCCCCCTATTCAGGGGGGAGAATAAAACCTCTCTATATCTACCGATAGTGTCATGTGGCACATTGGGAAGCACCCATAGTGCCCCCTGAACAGGGGGAAAGGTGGTGCCGTAAGGCACCAAAGGGGGTGCCTTTTTTCCATCGCCCGCAAGGGCGGTTGTATGGTTTTATCGTAATGGCGCCCCCATATTTTCCAAAGGGCGCCCACCACAACCCTCACGCTGAAAGCGTGTCCATATCGGGAATACATCCAACTTCCACTAATTCCTCAACTCCCCACCTGCTCAATCTGTCCGGCAGACAGGTGGATGAATTCTCCTGTACCCTTTTCGTATCCCACTTCTTCTGCAATGTGCATGGTTCTTTCGTGGCAGGTGAAGAGGAAAATCTGCTGTTTCTTTCCCAGTTCCATGAGGAAGCGGAGGGTTTCGCGCTGCCGTTTTTCGTCAAAACGGACAAAGATGTCATCCAGCACAATGGGCAGCGGTTCGATCTGTTCTCCGAAGGAAAGGGCCATGGCCAGGCGGATGGCGAGGAATACCTGGTCGCCGGTGCCGGAGGACCAGATTTTTTCATTTTTCACAGCATGGGTACTGTCTTCGATGAAAATGTCTTTCCCGTTGTCTGCCATGTGAAGGGAGTATTTCCCCATGGTCATATCCTTCAGGAATTCGTTGGCCATTTTCATGATCTGAGGCTGGCGGCCCGACTCATAAATAGTCTGGGCACGGGTCAACAGTTCTTCGGTGTACATGAGGGTCAGCCATTCTTCCAGGGCGGATTTCAGTTCCGCTTCGATTCTTTCCTTTTTCTGGAGGGCGCTGGTCATGGAGTCATCTCCTGCCAGGCGGAAGATTTCGTTGTCGATGGCGCCCTGGGTTCTCTGGAGTTCGCCCAGTTTCGCCGATTCCTCTTCAATCCGGCGGGACAGTGTATTGTGGTTTTCCATCCACTGGTCATACTGGCCTGTTTCCAGTGCATGCCAGAGGGCTTCGAATTCTTCTTCTCCGCCGGCGTACATGCGAAGGTCCTGTTTCACCCTTTCCCATTCCCTGGCAATCTGGTCATGATGTTCGTGGGCATTGACCTTTTCAGCAAATTCTTCCGCATTTTTAGCATGAACCAGGTTCAGAAGGGTGTCCATTTCCCGTTGGCAGGAGGCCCAGCCTTCATCCAGCTTGCTCATTTCCTTTTCATAGGCTTCGTGCTGCTTGTTCTTTTCCTGCAGCGCTTCCCACTCCAGGCTGCGGCGATGGTTTTCCTCATAAATGTCGGCTATGCCGTCGGGACTTACGGCGTAGGGAAGGCCAGTGGCCTTGATGATAGACTGGGCTCTTGCTGCAAAGGCATCCAGTTTGGCGTCGATCTGCTCCAGGCGGAAATCAAGGATTTTGCCCTTTCCTTCGGCGGAGTAAATCTTCTGCCACTGTTCCTGCAGGGCGGAAAGGTTTTCCGCTCCTGTTTTGGGAAGGCTGTTTCTGGTGAGCCAGTCGTTCCAGGCTTTTTCCGCCTTATTCCTTTTTTCGGTCAGGATTTCTCCTTCTTCTTCCCAGTTTTTATGCTGCTGCATCTGTTTCCTGATAGTTTCCTTTTTCCAGGAAACGGCCTGGCGTTTTGCCTGGTCCTTGTAGAAACCGGATCGTTTTTCCTGCATCAGGTTATGGAAAGCTTTCAGCTCGTCCACCGTTTTCGGTGCCTGGCCCGGGAATTTGCCGCTCACATTTTTCCGCTGTGTTTCCAGCTCTTCTTTGCGAAGAGCCAGTTTTTCCAGGGTATTTCCCTTTTTATGGATGGCATGGCTGTGAAGGTAGAAGAATAAAACAGCAGCGGCTGCAGCGCCGCCGGCGCCGTACATGGCTATGGTGCCTGCCCTGGCCATGTAAAAGGCAGCCATGCTGCCCGCCGCCATGAGGATGAAGGCCATGCTGAGCCACAGCCAGGGAGTGAATTTCTTATCCTCCGTGGCGCTGATACTGTCCATTTCAGACTGGATGTCCGCTTCTTCATGAAGCACCTGTTCCAGCTCGCTGGCCATGGATTCGATATTCTGCCAGTCGGACTCCGATTCTTCCTTTTCCGGCAGTTCCATATCTTCGGAAAGTTTTTCCACTTCCGGTTCCCGCTGCTCCCAGAAATGGAGCTCATTGTTCCTGACGCCCAGGCTTTTGGAGAGTCGTCTCCCCTCTTCCCAGTCCACATTCTCGCAGGGCTTGTCCAGACTCAGGGCGTGGTCCCACAGGGGAAGAGAATAACCAAGATTGACGAAATCGATGCGCCAGTCCGATTTTTCCTTTTCCATTTCTTCGGCGTCCGCCATGGTCTGGCGCCACTGGCCCAAATCTACGTAGAGCCTTTCCAGCTCGTTTTCCACGCCCATCCAGGGGATGATTTCCTCTTTTTTCACAGGTTTGTAGGCATCCAGCTTTTCCTGCAGAGACTCTTTCTGGTCGTGAATCACCTTCATGCGGTTCATAAGCTGGTTCCACTGTTCCTTGCCGTTGGAGGGGAACATGGTGACCTGGGAGGAAAGATCCAGCTGGCGCTTCACGCTCACCGCCTGCTGATAGTATTTCCAGGCGCCCAGCCGCTTTTCCAGGCGGCTGTTTTCTTCATTATCCTTGTCCAGCTTTAACTGCAGGTCGGCAATTTCCTTTTTCATTTCCTCCTGCCGGTGCTGAAGGTCGGAAAAATCCTTTTCCTGTTTGGAAAGGCTGTCCAGTTCTTTTTCCGCTTCCTCCAGGTCAGAAGCCAGCTGGTTGATTTTTCTCTTGCCCTGGGCACTGGAAGTGAAGAGTTTTCCTTTGGCTTCCTCCAGTTCTGCCTTGGCATTAGCCAGTTTGTCGCCGCCCTGGAGCATGAAGAAACGGCTCCGCACGGTGGCGTTGGCCAGGAAGGAGGCGCCCTGCAGGTCTTCCAGACCTACGGCGAATATCTTTTCATAAATGGAACGGTTGAGACCGTGCCACCAGGCGGCAGGCAGGTCTTCCGTAAATTTCACATGGTTTGCATTTTCAAACCACTGTTCCTTTTCGTTCCGGAAAACACGGTAAAACTGGCCGTCGGAACGGACGAAGCCCATATTTCCTTTCCGTCCCTGCCATTTGCCCCTTCCGTAGCCGAAGAGCATGTCCCGGATGAAACGGAGCATGGTGGTTTTACCGCTTTCATTTTCTCCCATTACGATATTGAGGGACGTCTGGGAGGGCTGCCAGGAGGCATCGTGATAAATGCCGTACTGCTGGAGCTGAAGATCGGTAATTTTCATTTTTCCTCCTCTTTTGTCAGCATTTCCGCTCCCAGAAGCTCTGCTTTCTGAAAAGCATGAAGCAGGCTTTCGTCAGAGAGGGAATGGAGCAGTTTCCTGTATTTCACAAGCTCCGGCTGCTGCTCGGCAATTTTACGGAGCTCTTCCTTTTTCTTTTCCTCATCCATCCTGTCGATTTCATCGAAGGCCTTCAGGAAATTTCCCGTCACGTCGGGAAGTTCCCGCCTTTCCTTCAAGTCGATGGCGCTCTTTGTCCTGTCTTCCAGCCGGACGAACCAGGCAAAGAGGTAGCGGAACTGTTCCTTATCGTTTAGTGACTGAAGGATGAAATCCCTGCCGTCCTCCGTGGACAGCACATCATGGAGAGGGCCGCTTCCGGTGCAGATAAGGCGAATGATATTGGGCCTTCCGGTGAGTTCCTTGAGGCCGCTCCTTCTCTTGGTCACTGCCTGGATCAGCTCTTCTGCCTGGGAATAGGCGGAAATATCCATGGTCATATCCATCCAGCGGATGGTGTCGGTCTCAATAAATTTCAAAGTCACCGTGCCATAGGCACCTACATCCACCAGGTAACATCCCCGGGGGCCCGTTTCCCGAAGGCTCAGGCCCTGGGTGTTGCCGGGATAGACAATGTAGGGGGATGTGGAAATCGTTTTGCGGGTATGCACATGGCCCAGGGCCCAGTAATCCATACCGGCAGCCTTCAGATCATCTGCCGTGCAGGGTGCATAGGGTGAATCGGCACTGCCCACGTCGGTATGAAGCATGCCTATAGCAAAACCATCGTCCTTTTCCCGGTGGAACTCTTTTGCCAGATTTTCCTTCACATGGCGTGTTTTATAGGAAATACCATAAATAGTGGCCGCCTTTTCCCTGTCCTTCATCAGGGGAACGGCTTCCACATGGTCGGCGGGGAAAATATGAACCGTTTCCGGAAGCGGGATATCCGCCCGCCAGGCCTCGCCGGGGTCATGATTCCCATGAACCATGAAAATCCGGATGCCCCCCTGGGCCGCCCGGTAAAGCTCCCGGGCAAAGGCCATCTGGGCGGACAGGCTGTGATGGTCGCCATTGTAAACATCGCCGGAAATCAGGATGGCATCCACCCGGTTCTCCAGGGCTGCATCCACCACCTTCTCAAAGGCCTTAAAAGTGGCCTTCCCTATCTGTTCATTCCAGGGACCGCTGCTTCCCATGCGGATATCGCTGAATGGTTCTCCCAGATGAAGATCAGCACAATGGATAAAAGAAAAATGTTTACCCATACGTCCTCCTTGTATGTTTCTTGTATATGTCTCTAGAGTTTCTAGTTTCTAGTTTGAGGGTTCAAAAGGTTCAAAGGGTTCAGAGGGGAAGGTATCGCCGCTTCGCGGCGATGAGTATAAAGTCAGCGTTACGGGATTGGCTTTTGTGTCTCAAATGCTGCATGGCGGAGAGCCGGAGCTTTATTGTGCCCCCGCACAGCGGGGTGGCAAGCGAACTTGGTTCGTAGGGGAGTGATAGCGACCTGAGAACCAAGTGAGACGCTTTCCCGTGGAGAAAGGTGGTGGCGAAGCCACCAAAGGGGGAGCGCTTTTCCAACGCGCAAGGGCGGTTTGCCTGTTTTCCATCGGGCGAAGCCCGGTTGTAAAAGTTTTATTCATACTGGCGCCGCAGGCGCCCACCACAACCTTCACGCCGTAAGGCGTGTCAAACGTAAGAACCCTCAGCGCCTTAGGCGCTGTCAATCTTTAGAACCTTCCTCCTCTGAACCTTTTGAACCAGCCCGCCTCAGGCGGGCCGCCCCATCTTGAACCCGGGGCCGCTCCGCGGCCCCTTCAAAGGCGCTTTCTTCCTATTCTATCACATTCCTGTCCCATGCATAAAGCACAAAAGAACTGCGGCTTCCTGCCGCAGTTCCCTTTGTCACATTTCTTACATGGCGTCGTAAATGTCTGCCACCGCATCATATTCTTCATCCGTTGGAGGAACGTATTCCGCCTCGCCCTTTTCATCGGTGTCAATTCTGGCAAGGATGATATCCGGTTCTTCTTCGTCCTCGGACTCAGGAATGGATACCAGTACAGCGAATTCCTTTCCTGCGAAGGGAATCACCGTATCCTGCACGTAGTCTTTTTCACTGCCGTCAGGGCCGGTAATGGTAATAATGATGGGGTCTTCTTTTTTCTCGGTCATAGGTTTATCCTCTGTTTTTGAATGAAAGATGCTGCAGATACCCTTCCAGGATGGCTACAGCGGCCATTTTATCTATGACTTTCTTTCGTTTTTTCCGGCTCACGTCGGCTGCGATAAGCTGTTTCTGGGCCATGACGGTGGTAAGCCGTTCATCCCAGAAATGGTAGGGAATGTCAGGGAAAGCCTTGGCCAGTTCTTCGGCGAAGGCCTCGGTTCTTTCCACACGGATGCCCTTTGTGCCGTCCATGTTGAGCGGCAGGCCGATGACAAATTCTTCTACCTGGTACTGATCCGTGAGCTCCCGAAGCCTTTTGAAATCGGCCTCCCGGGTGGTGTGCCGTATGGTTTCCAGCCCCTGGGCGGTCCAGCCGAAGAGGTCGCTCACCGCCACGCCGATGGTGACGGAGCCCACATCAAGACTCATGATTCTCATTTCATAAGCCCTTGTGCTTTACGTAGAAACGGACCAGTTCTTCCACCAGTTCATCTCTTTCAATACCAGAAATAAGCCTTCTGGCGTCATGTCGGCTGGTAATATATGTCGGCTCCCCTGAAACAAGATATCCTACAAGCTGTACCGTAGGATTATGCCCTGCTTCTTTCAAAGCCGCATACACTTCCTGCAGAATCATGGCTGCCTGTCGGTTCTCGCCTTCATCGGCATTGGTATTGAATAAAATCGTTTCATCAGAGACTGACATATATATCCCTCCTTAACCAAGCATGTCGGCAATAGCCTCCACGCCTGCTTTCACTGCATCTTCCAGCTTTGCTGTATCCCGGCCGCCGGCCTGTGCTACTGCCGGCTTGCCGCCACCGCCGCCGCCGCATACTTTGGCGGCTTTGGAAACTACCTTGCCCATATGAACACCGGCCTTCACCGCTTCCGGAGAAGCCATGCCCACCAGGTTTACCTTGTCGCCGGACACGGTGCCAAGGATGAAGGCGCCATTCTTAAGTTTTGCCTTCACTACATCTGCGGCCTTTCTAAGGTCGTCCATATTATCTGCCTGTACCACAGCACCGAAGAAGGAAATGCCCTTCTTCTCCTGGAGATCCTTCATAAGGGAATCCAACTCGCCCTTTGTCTGTTCTTTTTTCAGTGCTTCCAGCTGTTTTTCCAAATCCTTCACTTCGGAAAGGAGTTTTTCAATCTTTTCCGGAACATTTTCCACTTTTCCCTTCAGGAGAGAAGCGGAATTTTCGAGGATGCTGCGGTCAGCCTTCATCATTTCATAGGCCTTTTTACCGGTCACTGCTTCGATACGGCGGATGCCGGAGCCGATGCCTCCTTCGCTGATCAGGCGGAAGGACCCCAATTCGCCGGAGTTCTTCACATGGCTGCCGCCGCAGAGTTCCTTACTGAAATCTCCTACGGAAACCACCCGTACTACGGCACCGTATTTTTCACCAAAGAGAGCCATAGCGCCCGATTTCTTTGCTTCTTCCAGAGGCATTTCCTGGATATTCACAGGAAGGGCATGGAGGATTTCACGGTTCACCGCTTCTTCCACAGCAGCAAGCTGTTTTCTGGAGAGCGGTTCCGGCCAGGTGAAATCGAAACGGAGGCGGTCCGGAAGTACAAGAGAGCCAGCCTGGTTTACCTGTCCGCCCAGCACTTCGCGAAGTGCTGCCTGCAGCATATGGGTGCCGGTGTGGTTCCTTGCCAGGTCTTCTCTTCTTTCCCTGTCAACCACAGCCTTCACCGTGTCTCCTTCGGAAATCGTGCCTTCACGGACAGTGCCAATGACATAAATAATACCGTCAGGGAGTTTCTTCGTATCTTCTACGTCGATTACCCCTTCTTCGCCGGTAATGGTACCGGTATCGCCGATCTGGCCGCCGCCTTCTGCATGGAAGGGGTTGTTCTGAAGGATGACAGTCACTTCTGTACCGTCAGCAGCTTCCTTGATTTCCTTACCGTCTTTGCCAAGAAGGAGGAGCTTTGTTTCTCCGTCCCTGTCTTCTGTAGTGAGGCTTGCTGCATCGAGCTTGGTGGTGTCCGGAGTTGCCACTTTGGCAGAAACTTTGGCCCGGGCCGCTCTGGCTCTTTCCTTCTGCTCAGCCATGGATGCTTCAAAGCCTTCCTTATCAATGGTAAGGCCCTGTTCCTTGGCGATCTCATCGGTCAGTTCCCAGGGGAAACCGTAGGTATCATAAAGTTTGAACACCTTGTCGCCGGAAAGGACGGTGCCCTGTTTCTTCTTTGTGTCTTCCAGCATCTCGGAAAGAAGGTCCGTGCCTGCATTCAGGGTAGCATGGAAGCGGTCTTCTTCTACGCCGGCTACTTTCTTAATAAATGCCTGTTTGTCCACCAGTTCCGGGTAAGCGGGCTTCATCATGCTGATAACCACATCGATCATCTGGCCGATGAATGCATCCTGGATGCCCAGGAGCTTGCCGAAGCGGACTGCCCGGCGCAGGATACGGCGGAGCACATAGCCTCTGCCCTCATTGGACGGAAGAATGCCGTCGGCAATCATATTTGTAATAGCCCGGGCGTGGTCGGAAATCACCTTCAGCGCCACATCGCCCTGGGCGCTCTGGCCGTAAGGTACGCCGGAGAGAGACGCTGCTTCTTCAATAATGGGGAAGAAAAGGTCCGTTTCAAAGTTGTTTTTCTTCTTCTGAAGAACCGCTGCCAGACGTTCCAGACCTGCGCCGGTATCAATGTTCTTCTTGGCCAGCGGCAGGTAAGAGCCATCCTTCTGGCGGTCATACTGGGAGAATACGAGATTCCAGATTTCCAGGAAACGGTCGCCGTCTCCGCCCATCTGGTTTTCCGGATCCGTGCCGAATTCCTCGCCCTGGTCGTAGAAAATTTCAGAGTCGGGACCGCAGGGGCCTTCCCCGATTTCCCAGAAATTGTCAGACAGCGGATAAATGTGGTTTTCCGGCAGGCCGATCATCTTGTGCCAGTAATCATGGGCTTCATTGTCGTCGGGATAAATGGTGACATAAAGGCGGGACTGGTCCAGCTTTAATACCTCTGTCAGGAATTCCCAGGCCCAGGTAATGGCTTCCTTCTTGAAATAGTCGCCGAAGGAGAAATTCCCCAGCATTTCAAAGAAGGTATGGTGACGGGCCGTATGGCCCACGTTTTCAATATCGCCGGTGCGGATGCACTTCTGGCTGGTGGTGACACGATGACGGGGCGGTTCCACCTTGCCTGTGAAATAAGGCTTCAGCGGCGCCATGCCTGCACCGATTAAAAGAAGACTGGGGTCATCCTTCGGGATCAGAGAGAAGCTCTTTAATCTCAGATGGCCTTTTTGATTTTCAAAAAATGAAAGATATGATTCACGAATATCATTGCCCTTCATGATAAACCCCCTTACTGTAGTTGTGTTCTTCATTATATATGACTTGCACGGTCCATGCAAATAGATATTTGTTTATGATGTAGATTCATACGGAGCTTTACGCGGTATCACCGATGGACCTGGGCCCGGGTTCAAAAGGTTCCGCCTGCTTCCGGCGGGCCGAACCCTCTGAACCCGGGGACGCCCTGCGTTCCCTTTACTGCCCTATTTCCTTTTCCAGCCGGATCACCGCCAGCTGCTTGCCCAGGTCTTTATATTTCACTTCATCGTAGTCCGCATAATAAATATGCTCCTCCAGGTCCCCTTCTACTTCCACCCGGCCTACGGGATCGATGAACATGGAGTGTCCCCCCAGCTGGACACCATGATAGGTGCCCACCATGTTCACGGCGCAGATACACATGCCGTTTTCGATGGCCCTGGCTCTGGTAAGCACTTCCCACTGGGACAGGTGCACTTTGGGCCAGGAAGCGGGAGCCAGCACGAGAGTGATACCGGCCTTCGCCATTTTCCTCCACATTTTAGGAAAGTAGAATTCATAGCACACCGCCATGCCGGTTTTTACGCCGCCAATATCCGTTTCCATGAGATGGGTACCCGGTGCCATGAGCTGGGCCTCCAGATAGCCGTAAAAGAGATGCCTCTTGCTGTAATGGGCCTGCACCCTGCCGTCAGTTCCGAAGATAAGGCCCGTATTCTTCACTATTCCCTCTTTTTCCAGAGGAAGGGTGCCCGCTGCCAGTGTTACATGGTGGAAAGCGGCAAAGGAGGACAGCCGGTCCACAAGACCGTCTCCCGCTCGCGTAACCCTTTTTTTAAAATCATGGAAATTGTAGCCGATGGTCCACAGCTCCGGCATCACAAGTACATCCGCCTTCGGCGCCGCCTCGTCAAGAAGGTCGAAGGCATGGCGGATATTTCTTTCCTTATCTCCCTCTGCCACATCCATCTGCAGCATAGCAATTCTCATTCCATCACCTCCGCCCAAGGAATATGCAAAGGGCTGTAGGAAATATGAATCATATTTCTTTACAGCCCTCATTGGTTTCAGATTTTACAATACCCGGTTAGCCCCTACGTACCGGTCATGCCAGTAACCGTTCTTCATGGTAGCTACAGCCACACCCCGGCTGCTGGTGGCACTGATAAAATATCCGTCCCCCAGATAAAGCCCGGAATGGGATATTCCTTCCTCATAGGTTTTAAAAAAGACCAGATCTCCCGGTTCCAGAGCATTGACAGAAATCTTCCTGCCGGACAGATACTGCTCGTCCGCCCCGCGGGGAAGGATAATGCCTTTTCTGTTAAACACATACTGGATAAATCCGGAGCAGTCAAAGCCCGAAGGCGTAGTACCGCCGAACTGGTAAGGAACCCCCAGATACTTCTGGGCTTCCGTGGTAATCGCCTTCACCGTGTCGCTCATGGGTCCCGCCTTATGCCATTCCACACGGGAATCATCAATGCCCGCATAGGGAATGGAAGCATTCCCCCGTCCGGCAGGTTTGGCATGGGACGTGTACATGGTCTTTCCCATGAGAGCCTTATAAGTCACAGGCCCCACAATCCCGTCGGCGGAAAGATGTTTCCTCCGCTGGAACTTCTTCACCGCATTGGCAGTAGCCACATTATAATTTCCATCGGTTCTTACTTTGAACCCGTATACATTCAGCCTTTTCTGCAGATTCCGCACCTCCGGCCCCTGGGAGCCGATCATGTAATCTGCCTGTGAAACCCCTGCTGTTCCCAAAGCAAGCACGCCTGTCAGCAGCAGAACGCACAGTTTCTTCTTCATGCCTGCACTTCCTTTGACTCATCAAAATCCATCATTCAATCTCATAGTTATCCAGTGTATCATGCTAATTTCTTTATTATTTTACCACATTTTGAAGGGAATTTCCTCTATGAATTAGGAACCCGTTGAATTAAGGAAGCACTGATTAATTCATAGTACACCAGATCACCAGATTACTAGAACACTAGATCACTAGTACACTAGATCACTACAGGATATACTCCACCGCTTCGGACAGGTGTTTGACAAATACCACGGAGTCCATAAAGGCAGTAAGGCCGCTGCTTTTGCAGAAATCGGTCACTTCTTCCCGATTTCCTTCCGGAAGAATAAAGCGGGAGAACTTCATTTTCACCGCTTCCTTGAGCCTGGGACCGATTTTGGAAACGGGCATAACTTCACCGGTAAGACCGATTTCCCCTAGTGCCATCAGTCCCCTTGGCAGGGGAATATCTTTTTTCACGGAAACAAGGGCCAGGGTAATGCCCAGATCCGCCGCCGTTTCTTTGACACGAAAGCCTCCTGCCACGTTGAGATACACATCATCCGATGAAAAGGGAATGCGGGCCCGTTTTTCCAAGACCGCCAGAAGGATGATCATGCGGTTATAGTCACAGCCTGCAGCGATCCTTCTGGGAATGGCCAGCACGGAGTGAACAGTTAACGCCTGGATTTCCACCAGCACCGGCCGAAGGCCTTCCATGCAGGCCACCACCATGGAGCCGGGAGCGGAGTCGCTGCGGTTCCGGAGCATGTAGCGGGACGGGTCTTCAATGCCTTTGAGCCCGTTTCCTTCCATCACGAAGAGGCCGGACTCGGCGGTGGAGCCGAATCGGTTTTTCACCGTGCGGAGCACCCGGAACTGATAGCTTCTGTCCCCTTCCAGGTAGAACACCACGTCCACCATGTGTTCCAGAATGCGGGGGCCTGCCAGATTTCCTTCCTTGGTCACGTGGCCCACAATCATGACGGAAATATTGGTCTGCTTGGCAAACCGTACCAGGGCAGAGGTGCAGTCCCTAATCTGGGCAGGGCTTCCCATTGGGGAATCCACGCCGGAAATATACATGGTCTGGATGGAATCAATGACCAGCATGGAAGGCTTCAGGGTCTCCGCCTCTTTCAAAATGCTGTCAATGCTGCTTCCGGCATAAATATAGCAGTTTTCATCATTCACATGGAGCCTTTCTGCCCGAAGTTTTACCTGAATTTCCGATTCTTCGCCGCTGCAGTAAAGCACCCCTTCTCCCTGGGAGGCCATGGCATGGCAGATCTGGAGGATGAGGGTGGATTTGCCGATGCCCGGTTCCCCGCCCCAGAGAATGACGGACCCTTTCACAATACCGCCGCCCAGAGGACGGTCCACTTCCTTCATGTGAAGAAGAATGCGCTTATCCCCATTGAAATGAATGGCTGAAAGTTTCTGGGGTTTGGTGTTTCCCTGCAGATTTACGGAAAGAGAGGGACCCATGCTTTTAGGTGCCGGCGTCTCCACCCGCTCCTCCAGGGTGTTCCACTCCCCGCACTGGGGACAGCGCCCCATCCATTTCAGCGTTTCTGCTCCGCAGTTGGAGCATATGTATTTCGTACGTACTTTGGCACTCATAGGAGTCTCCTTTGCTGCTTATATATTGTTTGGCTGACCGTGCCGCGGCCCTCTCTCCACAGGAAAGCGTCTCACGAATTTTTCAGTCGCCTGGGGTCCCTGCAAATTTCGTTTGCCTGCCGCTCCTCAAGGGAACGCAAGAGAGCAGTGTCAGGAAGACAGGCGGGAGGCGGGGCCTATACGGGTCGCAGAGCGGCCCCGGTTTATGTATAAAAAATGGAGCCATGCGTTATGCACAGCTCCATTATACTACATTCTACTCAAACGATTATTCTGCCTTGAAGGTGAGTTTGCCTTTTTCATCTTTGTCTACGTGGAGGACTTTCTTGTCTTTCAGGCCGTCCTGGAGGATGAGTTCGGAAATAGGATCTTCCAGTTCTTTCTGGATGGTTCTCTTCAGCGGACGGGCACCGTATTCTACATCGGTACCGTCAGCGATAATCACCTTTTTAGCTTCGTCGGAAACGTCCAGGGTGACATGGAAGTGTTCCAGTTTGCCTGCCACTTTCTTCAGCATGAGGTCCACGATTTCGGAAAGGTTTTCCGGAGTGAGGGGATGGAATACGATGATTTCATCGATTCTGTTGATGAATTCAGGACGGAAGGTCCGTTTCACCTGATCCATAATCATCTTTCTGATATCTTCGAAGGATTCTTTCTTTTCTTCTTTTTCACCGGAAGAGAAGCCAAGCTGTTTGCCCATGTGGCCTTTGAGGAAGTTGGACCCCAGGTTACTGGTCATGATGATGACGCAGTTGGTGAAATCCACGGTCCTGCCCTGGCCATCGGTCAGACGGCCGTCGTCAAGAACCTGCAGGAGGATGTTGAAGAAGTCCATATGGGCCTTTTCCACTTCATCAAAGAGGATGACGCTGTAAGGATTGCGGCGTACAGCATCGGTGAGCTGGCCCCCTTCTTCATAGCCTACATATCCTGGAGGTGCACCGACGAGACGGGAGACTTCATGTTTCTCCATGTATTCAGACATATCGAAACGAATCATGTTCTTCTCGCTGCCGAACATACACTCAGCCAGTGCCCTTGCCAGTTCGGTCTTGCCTACACCGGTGGTGCCCAGGAAGAGGAAGGAGCCGATTGGACGTTTCGGATCCTTCATGCCGGCCCTTGCACGGCGGATAGCGGTAGCCACCGCATGGACGGCTTCATCCTGGCCGATGACTCTCTTATGGAGTTCGTCTTCCAGATGGAGCAGCCGTTCGGAATCACTCTTCTTCAGATTCTGTACCGGTACGCCGGTCCATTTGGATACCACTTCTGCCACGTCCTCTTCGGTGACAGTCAGATGGTCATGGTCTCCGCCTTTCCAGTCTTTCTTCAGCCCGTCAATTTCAGTCTGCAGTTTTTTAGCCTGGTCGCGGTAAATGGCTGCTTTTTCAAAATCCTGGGAAGAAACGGCAGCTTCCTTTTCTTTGTTGATGGATTCCAGCTCTTCTTCCTTTTTCTTCAGTCCTTCCGGCGTAGAAGATGCTTCCATGCGGACTTTGGCAGCGGCTTCATCAATGACGTCGATGGCCTTATCCGGCTGGAAACGGTCGGTAATGTAACGGCCGGAGAGTTCCACTGCCGCTTTCAGTGCTTCGTCCGTAATCTTAGCCTTATGGAAGGCTTCGTAGCGGTCGCGAAGGCCTTTCAGGATTTCCAGGGTATCCTTCGGCGTCGGTTCGCCAACCTTTACCGGCTGGAAACGGCGTTCCAGGGCTGCGTCTTTTTCAATGTATTTCTTGTATTCCTTCAAAGTGGTGGCACCGATGCAGCGCAGTTCCCCTCTTGCCAGGGCCGGTTTCATAATGTTGGCCGCATCCATGGAACCTTCGCTGGAACCGGCACCTACCAGGGTGTGCAGTTCATCTACGAAGAGAATCCAGTCTTTATGTTTCTTCACTTCATCAATGACTTTTTTCAGTCTTTCCTCAAATTCGCCTCTGTACTTGGTGCCTGCCACCACGGAGGACATGTTGAGGGAAATGATATGGCAGTTTTTCAGGATTTCCGGTACATCGTTATTCACAATGCGCTGAGCCAGACCTTCTGCAATGGCGGTCTTGCCTACGCCCGGTTCGCCGATGAGAACAGGGTTGTTCTTGTTACGGCGGGAGAGAATCTGGATAACCCGGTTGATTTCATCATTTCTGCCGATAACCGGATCGATTTTCCCCTGTTTGGCCTTTTCGTTCAGGTCCACTGCAAAGCCGTCCAGGTCGCCGAGATTAGCGGATTTATCGGACTTACCGCTGTCTTCAGAAAGGAATTTTTCAAAGGCCTTTTCCAGTTTGTCTTCCGTCACGTTGAAGCTTTCCAGGATACGGACAGCCAGGCCGCCGCCTTCATGAAGAATGGCCAGCAGCAGATGTTCCGTGCCTACATAGGAATTGCCCAGTTCATTGGCCTCTTCCACAGCCATTTCCAGCACTCTCTTGGTACGGGGTGCTGCGTAGACTTCACCGGTACTGAAGAGGGACCGGCCCTGGCTGTACTGGGACAGCAGCTGTTCCACCGCTTCCACAGTAACGCCCAGGGAATTTAAAATCTTGCCGCCGGCGGTATCTTTTTCATGGGCAATGCCAAGAAGAAGATGTTCCGTGCCAATGTAGTCACTGCCCAGTTTGGCAGCTTCGGAAGCGGCAAATTTCCAGGCGTTTTTCACGCCGTCAGTAAATCTATCTTCCATGATAACTCCTCCTTTGCTTCAGAGTCTTGATACGATTTATGCGATAAAAGAACTTACGAATAAATATATAACATCTATGCGATAAAGCTGTGTATACAGCGAAATTTTTTTATAATGAAATCAAATTACAAATTTTTCAGTACATCTCTTAAAAGGGCGGATCTCCACTTTTCAAGATTTCCTGCATCTTCCCCGCTGCTGCGTGTGATTTCCGCCACCTGACTGTCGGGGATGAGGGAATAAAGGCGGTAGAAAGTAAGGCCGTCTTCGTCTGGAATCATGTCCGCATTAATACCCATACGGATGAGTCCGGCAAGGTAAAGGGCCTCTTCCCTGCTCATGCGTCTTGCATATTTCAGCGTTCCCAGAGCCCGGAAGATGCGGTCCCTAAGGTCTTCTTCCGAGCTTTCAAAGGTATCTTTCCAAAGCTTCTTCTCTTCCGATGTGATTTCCTGAAGAATCTTGTCCAGTTCCGATACATAGTCCCCTTCACGGATACCCAGGGATTTTGTATTTTCCAGAAGGTAGAAGGGATAGCGGCTGTCCGCTTTTCCTGCTGCCAGAGACAAATGGAAACCGCGGAGTTCCAGAAATTCGGAGAGGCTTCCTATCCTGTCGTGGAGGGAAAATCCCGGCAGGAACAGGAGGGATACCATCTTCATGCCGGAACCGGTGAACTGGGGCGAAGCGGTGAGGTAGCCGAATTCCCTGTCAAAGGCATAATCCAGAATATCCGCCGCCTCGTCTGCCAGGCGGGCCGTCCTTTTCCACAGGCTGTACACCGTATTGCCGCCGGAAAAGCCCAGGAAAGCCAGATGGTCATGGACATTGGTCCTGATGGCAAGACTGCCGTCCTCATTGAGATAGAGCCGGCTGTTTTCATCCAGCGATGCAGCCCCATCAGGAAGAAATCCTTTTTCTGAGAGGATTTCCTTTTCCTGCCCGTTCAATGACTCCATACTGTAGGGAAGGAAGGTTCCCAAACCATGGTCATTAAGGTATCTCACTGCTTCGTCCAGCTTTCCCGCCGCCTCCCTCTTTTCCACATCAGGAAGCTCCGATGGAAAGCGGGTGCTCTTCATATTTCTTAAAAGAGAAATTCTGGTAAAGATGACCGGATCATCCTTTGTAATCTGGGCCCATCTGGGAAGCTCATTTTCCAATATTTCCTGAAGGGTCATTTGGATGTGCCTCCTTTCCCTTCCTGTTCCATTTTATGGATTTCATCCCTCACTTTGGCAGCTTCTTCGTAATTTTCATCGGCCACCAGCTTGGACAGCTTATTCCGCAGTTCTGTGAGCTCCGGCGATTCTTCCTTTACCTCCGCCTTCTTCGGCTCGTCGCCGCTGTAGCGGTGGGCCCCCTGCATATGCTGGAAAGCGGGACGGAGTTTTTCGCGGAAAGCTTCATAGCAGCCGGGGCAGCCAAGAAGACCGTCTTTTTTGAAATCCTCATACTTCTTTCCGCATTCCGGGCAGGAAAGGCTTTCGATGGCCGTCCTTGCAGGGCGGAAAAGGGAATTCATGAAACCGTCATTGAAGAAACTGTCAAAGCTGTTTCTGAATAAATCATGTCCAAAGAAATCCATAGACGGATGCATAAGATTTTCTTTGGCTGCGCATTCCCTGCACAGATGTTTTTCTGTTCTATGGCCATTGACGATCTGTGTCACATGGACCACTGCTTCTCTTCCATGACAACGATCACAAAGCATAATTTCAATCTCCTTTCAAGGCCCATTCAATGCGGTGAATCATGGTCTTGGCCGCCTCCCTGCGGTGGCTTTCAGGACAATACTCAAGCATGGTACGGGTCATTGCACAAATCAATCGGTATTCCTGACTGGAAATAATGTCATAATCAACAAGCATGCGGTAGTACCCGTCCAGTCCGTTTTCTATGGCTTCAATGCTGTTTGGATTCTCCCCCGGCTTCGCAGGCCTGCTTTTTCCTGCCTGGCCTTCCCGGGATTCGTGGGGACCATTTTTTGAAGCCTGAGGAAGATTTCCGCTCTTAAGGGAAATCTTGATATATCCCCCGCTTCCTCTTCGGGACTCCACTACAAACCGGTCATCGGAAGAAAACCGGGTATTAATCACATAGGTAACCTGGGACGGTGCGCATTCTAACAGGTCAGCCACGTCTTTTCTTTTCAGCATGACCTGGTCATCGGTTTCTTTATTCAGCATTTCCAGAATGAATTTTTCAATCCTGTCTGATAGCATTGTATTATTCATTTAACACTCACCACTTTCCATAACCTCTCTCAACTTTCGATTCTATTGTATCGCTTTAATGTCAAATAGTCAATAGGTAAAATCAAAAAAATTTTACTTTTATTTTCCTTTCTCTGCTGAATCCTGGAATTATTCGTAAATTTCGTATATTATTCCTAAAGTCTTCATGTAAAAAGCCTCTTCCCCATAGGGAAAAGGCTTTTATTTCTTGACTATTTATTTTGTCTTTTGACTTTTGTGAAATGAAATTACAGGAAATCGCTGTCCGATTCTTCTACCCCCGCTTCGGAAAGAGCGGAAAAGATGATGGAGGAAGAGAATCCCCGCCTTGCCAGGAAGGAGGCAGCCTTCCTGTAATTTGAAAGGATGGAAGGCATGGCTTTTGCCCTGCTCTTAAGCACACGGCAGGCATTGTCCCTCTCTTCCTCTTCGGGAATACGGTAGGGACAGGGAAGGCCCCGGGCCTTCATTTTCTGCAGGATATAGGTATTGCCGTAGCAGCGGCGGTTTCTGAAAGCACGGAATACATCCTCCGCCAGGCTTTCATCATCCACGTAGCCATAATGCTTCAGCCGGCTCACCGTATCTTCGATTTCATCCTGGCCGTAGCTCCGCTCCTTCAGCTTCCGCCTCATTTCCATCTCACTCTGGCCCCGGTATTTCAACAGGTGAAGAGCTGCTTCATAGCAGCTTCTGTCACTGCTCTTCCCCGTCCTGTTCCGATAATACGCCATCTTCGAAATGGTCCGGTTCTACAACGAGGGTGTCGCGGATAATCTTGTCGATTTCCGCCGCCACATCGGGATGTTCCTTCAGGTAGGTCTTGGCAGCCTCCCTGCCCTGGCTGATACGGCTTCCTTTATAGGAATACCAGGCGCCGCTCTTCTGGATAATGTCCATATTGACCGCAATATCCAGCAGGGTGCCTTCCTTGGAAATGCCCTCGCCATACATAATATCGAATTCCGCCACCTTGAAAGGCGGAGCCACCTTGTTCTTGACCACCTTGGCCCTGGTGCGGTTGCCAATGACTTCGGTGCCGCTCTTAATGGCTTCAGCCCTTCTGATTTCAATACGCATGGAAGCGTAGAACTTCAGGGCCCGGCCGCCGGTGGTGGTTTCCGGGTTGCCGAACATAACCCCCACCTTTTCGCGGATCTGGTTGATGAAAATCACAATGGTCCTGGATTTGCTGATAATGCCGGTGAGTTTTCTCAAGGCTTTGCTCATGAGGCGGGCCTGGAGGCCCACGGACTGGTCGCTGATATCCCCTTCGATTTCCTGCTTCGGCACCAGGGCTGCTACGGAGTCGATGACCACGATGTCCACAGCGCCGCTTCGTACCAGGGATTCACAGATGGAAAGGGCCTGTTCACCGCTGTCCGGCTGGGAAATCAGGAGATCCTTCGTATCCACGCCCAAATGATGGGCATACATGGGATCCAGCGCATGTTCCGCGTCAATGAAGGCAGCCACGCCGCCCAGCTTCTGGGCTTCTGCAATGGCATGGAGGGCCAGGGTTGTTTTACCGGATGATTCAGGACCGTAGATTTCGATAACTCTGCCTCTTGGATAGCCGCCTACACCAACTGCAATATCAAGGGCCAGGGAACCGGTGGGAATGACATCAATGTCCAGTTTGTCCCCCATATCCCCCAGACGCATAATGGAGCCTTGTCCAAATTCCTTTGTAATCTGGTGCATGGCACTTTCAAGGGCCTTCTTCTTTTCCGGGCTTAATTCTGTTTGGTTTGCCATGGAAATCCTCCTTATGAAATGGGAAGGAAACCTTCCTTCTTAACTTAATATCTTTGTTCTTATTTTACTATATATAGCGCAAAGAGGGAAATAGAACTGAGAGGTTAGACGATAGATAATAGACGATAAAAGTCAGACGATAGGCATCAGACTTCTGCCGTCATTTCCAAAAACAAATGACACAAATGCTAACCGCCATAGTGTCATTTCGAGCGGAGGGCAGCGGAGGTATGATGCCTCTATTTCATGAAGCCGGTGAAGAGGAGTCGAGAAATCTCACTCCGTAATGGTACATGCCACATCGGGACAGGAGATTTCTCGACTCAGAGTTTCAATGGAATACAGAGACATTTATTCTCATGCCGGCATGCAGCCCCGCTCGAAATGACATATAGGCAGTCAGCTAATCGTCATTTAGTTGGAACGTACATACGAAAAAACTAACCATTTTTACTGAATTCCATCCTCTTCCCGTACTGCAGGAGGTAGTACAGTGCCTTCTCCGCCGCTCCGTAGCGAACGCTTCTTCGAGAGCCGAAGAACTGCTCTTTGTGCACTTCCGTTCCCAAAGGGCCGGCAATACCGATATACACAAGGCCGGCATCCTCTCCCCGTTCCCCTTTGCCCGGGCCGGCGTAGCCGGTGGTGGAAACGGCCATGTCGCTTCCATAAAGGGCGCGGGAGCCTTCTGCCATCTCTTCAGCCACAGGAGCGCTGACAGCAGTGAATTGGTCAAGGTCTTCCTGCTTTACGGAAAGCACCTTTTCCTTTGTTTCATTCCAGTAGGTCACGGCGCTTCCTTTGAAATAGGAGGAGCTGCCGGGGTTGTCAGTCAGGAATTTCCCGATCAGGCCGCCGGTGCAGGATTCCGCCGCGCTCACCGTCATTCCCTCCTTCAGGAGGAACTCATGAAGATCGTGGAGCACATCCCCCTCCAGATGGTAACGGGAAACAGGCATCCTTTTTTCAATTTCACCTGCGGTCTTTTCGATGAGGGCCATGGCTTCTTCTTCATCCGCCCCTTTGGCAGTCACCCTCACCGCCACATAGCCCGGTCTTGCCAGAAGGGCTATGGTGGGATTGGACTGGGCCCGGAGCAGGTCCCCTATCTTTTCTTCAATTTCCGCTTCCGTCATATGGACAGCAGACAGAACGAGGGATCGGATAATACCCTGGGAACCCAGTTTTTCTGTAAGCCAAGGCATGACATGGTTCCTCATCATGGTTTTCATTTCAAAGGGCGGCCCTGGAAGATGGATGAGGATTTTCCCTCCTTTTTCCACTGCCGAACCGCTGGCGGAGCCTGCTTCATTGAAGAAGAGATGGGCCCCTTTCGCAAACCAGGCCTGCCGGTCCAGAGAGGGCAAAAAAGGGCGGTGTTTATCTTCATAATATTTCCGAAGCCGCTTCGATTCTTCTGCCACATGAACATAGGGAAGGTCCATCACAGAAGCTCCCGCCTTTTTCGTAATGTCTCCCAGAGTGGAGCCCAGGCCGCCGGAAGTAATGACAAGGTCCGCCCGGGTAAGAGCGTGGCGGAATGTTTCCTCCATGCGGGAGGGATTATCCCCCACAGTAGTCATATAGGCTACCGTATAACCATGTTCGTTCAGAAAAGATGCCAGCCACTGGGCGTTCTCATTGGCAATCTCCCCAAGGAGAAGCTCGGAACCGGTGGTCACGATTTCAGTAATCATAGATTTCCCCGGAAATTAAATTCTTTCCGCAATGAGATCATAGGCGTAGCCGTCTACGATTTTAACTTTTACAAAATCGCCGGGCTTTAAATCTCCCGGATTGTCAATGTACACATTGCCGTCCACTTCCGGCGCCTGGAAGGCAGTGCGGCCCTTAGCCTGCATATGGCCTTCGCCGTCATCCACCAGTTCTTCCACCAGGACCTCCGTTTCCACACCGATGAGATTTTCGTTATTCTCTTCGGAAATACCGGCCTGGATGGCCATGAGCTCATGGTACCGGTTTTCCTTCACCTCTTCATCAATCTGGTCTGTCATCCGGGCTGCCGGTGTCCCCTCCTGGGGAGAGAACTTGAAAGCCCCCATATCATCAAAACGGACTTCTTTGATGAAATCGCAGAGTTCTTTGAAATCTTCCTCTGTCTCTCCCGGGAAGCCCACCATGAGGGTGGTGCGGATGGTCATGCGGGGAGAAGCGGCACGAAGCTTATGGAGAAGGGTTCTGATGCTTTCAGAAGAATCCCTTCTGTGCATACGCTGGAGCACAGAATCACTGATGTGCTGGAGGGGAATATCCACATATTTGCAGATTTTGTCTTCCGTGAGGATCACATGAAGCAGCTCGTCATCAAAATAGGTGGGATAAAGGTAGAAAAGACGGATCCATTTCACTCCTTCAATCTTCACCAGTTCCCGAAGAAGGGCGGCCAGACTGGTGCCGTTCTTCAAATCCCTGCCGTAGCAGGAAAGATCCTGGGCGATGAGATTGAATTCCCTGGTGCCATTGGCAGCCAGTCTTCTCACTTCATGGACAATGGAAGGAATGGGCCGGCTGTGCATGGGACCCCGTACATAGGGAATGTAGCAGAAGGTGCATCCATTGCTGCAGCCCTCTGCGATTTTCACATAGGCAGAATACTTCGGCGTCAGAGTCTGCCGGGGGATGAGTTCTTCATTGGCACAGGGGGTGGTATCAAAGCTGAATACCTTTTCATCCTTTTCATAGGATTCATTCACCGCATCCAGGATATGCTGCCAGGAATCAGTACCTATGAACACGTCGATTTCAGGGATTTCCTTTGCCAGCGCTTCTTTATACTGCTGGGTGAGGCAGCCGGCGGCCACCAGCTTTTCGCATTTTCCTGTTTTCTTGTATTCCGCCGCTTCCAGAATGGTCTGTACTGACTCTTCCTTGGCAGGGTCGATAAAAGTACAGGTATTAATCATGATAACCTGGGCTTCTGACAGATCCTCTGTCAGCTCATAGCCTGCCTTTTCCATGATGCCTACCATCATTTCCGTGTCCACCAGGTTCTTGGAACATCCCAGGCTGATAAATCCGAGTTTTCTCTTCAACTGTTCGTACCTCCAAAACGTATCTTTTCACCCCATTGGGTAAGCAGATCTTTCCTTCCTTCATCAAAATACATTTTTTCCAGATTCCAGAAAGACAGGGAATGCCCACTGCCGTCCGGTTTCATATTGGAATCATTTACATAAACATAATAATACTGGTTCTCTTCCATTTTATCCTTGTATTCGGAGGAAGTAAGAAGCCAGTTCAGAAGCTTCTCTCCCCTTTCAGGATGGGAAGCATCGGCGGAAATGCCGCCGCCGAAAAGATACCAGGGGGAGCCGTCCTCGGGATACATAATTTCCACCGGCATTTTTTCCTTCCTGCTGCGAATGGCTTCATTCAATCCGGAAATACCGATATCACATTTTCCCATACCCGCCATGCGGGAAGGAGTAGACAGATATTTACCATACTGAACGATCTGGTTCTGAGCCCTGCTTAAAAGGGTAAAGGTATGCTCGATACCGAAATGCTCCGCCAGGCACATAAGCAGATCCTCCGCCATATCGGCGGCAATGAAGTCTGTCATGGAAAGGCGGACGGAACTTCTTGTAAGCACTTCGTCCCAGGTGTAGGAAAAGGCAGGGTGCTTCCTTGCATAGTCTTCATTCACCGCAAAGACCACCGGATCCACCCAAAGGCCTGTCCAGTAGCACTCTTCATCTTTAAAAAGGTTAAGGGCCGTATCGGTCTGGGCAGAGGCATAGGGAACAAGCCTGTTATCCTCCTTCAAATGCATGAGCGTATCCTGGGATGTGATATACAGGTCAGGAGCCGGCAGGTCACTCTGGTTTCCTGCTTTTAAAAGCTGGGATTTAGATTCATATACCACATTCATTTTCAGCCCGCTGTCCATATAAAAAGCATCGCCCAGAGCTTCCAGCATACCATTGGGCATATCCGTATACACCGTCACATATTCTGAGGGATACATTTTCTCCGCCTTTGCCTCCGCCTGCTGGCGAGCAAAGCGCAGGATGCCCCAGAAGGCAAGGGCAGCCATCAGTAAGAATAGAAAAACGGAAGCCAGTCGTTTCATGGAATCACCTCTTGCCAAATTATATCATACCTGTCTCGGGGAAAGAGGCTGCGCAATGCCTCAGCCCAATCCTTCCGGGTCTGCTGTTTTCTTTGGTGACTCCGATGGTCCTCCATTCTTCATGGTCTCGAAAAGCTCCTGGGCTTTCATCTTATCCATCCTGATTTCCCTTGGCTTGGCGCCATCGGCAGGTCCGACGATACCCAGCCGTTCCATGGAGTCCATCAGCCTTCCCGCCCGGGTATAGCCGATACGGAAACGGCGCTGCAGGGCGGATACGGAGGCTCGCTTCGTGTCAAGCACCCATTCCGCCGCTTCTTCCAGAAGATCATCCTGCTCCTCTTCATCCTCGTTCCCCGTTTCTTCTTTCTTATCCGGTACTGAAAGATCGATAGGTTCGTACTTCACCGGTTCCTTTTCCTGCTCAAGGCATTCATTACGGACATAGTCCACCACTGCCTCCACTTCTTCATCGGAAATGAAGGCACCCTGAACACGGACCGTGGTCAGGGCCCCGGCCTGTTTGAAAAGCATATCTCCTTTTCCCAGAAGGGTTTCTGCCCCTCCTTCATCGAGAATGATGCGGGAGTTCAGGGCCGATTCCACCATGAAGGCAATGCGGCTTGGAATATTGGATTTGATGACCCCTGTAATCACGTCGGCAGAAGGTCTCTGGGTAGCCAGAATCAGATGAATACCGGCGGCTCTGGCTTTCTGGGTGAGCCGCTGGATAAGCACTTCCACTTCCTTGGCTGCCACATTCATAAGGTCTGCAAACTCATCTACAATAATGAGAATATAGGGCATTCTCTTGTCCGGATTCTGCTTGTTGTAGCCTTCGATATTTCTCACCTTGGCACCGGCAAAAAGCTGGTAGCGTGCTTCCATTTCCCGCACTGCCCAGTTCAGGGCACCTTCGGCCTTCTTCATGTTGGTAATGACTTCGGTACGAAGATGGGGAATGCCGTTGTATACGGAAAGTTCTACCACCTTCGGATCAATGAGCATGAGCTTCACATCCTCCGGCCGGCTGTGGTAAATGATACTGGTAATAATGGAATTGATGCACACCGATTTACCGGAACCCGTAGAACCTGCTATGAGAAGATGGGGCATTTTTGCCAGATCCGTCACCACCGGTTTGCCTGTAATATCCTTGCCCAGGGCTACCAGAATATGGCCCTTGCCGTTTTTAAATTCACTGCTGTCAAGCACATCCCGTAGAGGCACGGAAGCGGACCGGGAATTAGGAATTTCAATGCCCACCGCTGATTTACCGGGAATAGGTGCTTCGATACGGATATGGGTGGCGGCCAAAGCCATGGCCAGTTCGTTGGAAAGGCCTTCGATCTTGCTCACCCTCACCCCTACTTCCGGCCGCAGTTCAAACCTTGTCACCGTAGGACCCACGCTGGCATGGATAACCTTGGCCATGACGCCGAAGCTTCTCAATGTGGACTCAATTACAGATGCATTCTTTGCCACATCGCTCCGGCTTTCCCCCTTAGCATTATCCGTATGGAGGAGAGTAAGAGGCGGAAATTTATATTCCGGTTTCACAATGGCCGTAATCGGCGGACGAGCAGGAGCGATTTCTTTTTCATCTGCAGTCCTTTCAGGAGAAGGCGCAGTATTTTCTTCTGCCACCGGAGAAGGTTCCTCTGCCGGTTCTACCGGTGTGATTCCTTCCTCTTCTCCTTCTTCCTCTGCTTCCGGGAGGGGAACTTCCGGAGGCAGTTCTTCCCCCGGAGAATCTTCCACTTCCGGAGAATCTTCCACTTCCGTAACAGAAGATCCTTCTGTCACAGGTTCATTGAGAGGAACTTCCTCTTCTGATTCAGCCGGAATCTCCACTGCCTGCTCTTTTGCCTCTTCCGGTTCCTCTGTTTTTTTCTTCTTGAAAATAAATTCCGTAGGTTTATCCTTCAGCTCTTCCAGCCGGGCTGCGGAACGGGCTGCATCCATGGCTGCCTTCTTCTCTCGGATTTTCTGAGCCATGCCTCCCAGCTTTTCACCGGTCTTCGCACTGATTTTCTGGGCTCTGGTCCCCACTTTTTCAGCCCCCCTGGACAGGGACCAGTGGGTCAGAAGAAGGATATCCACCACTGCAAGCCCCAGAAGGAGGATAGTGGTACCGATTTCCCCCAGCACCAGATGGAAGAAGGCTGTCAGTCCTCCCCCCGCCAGGCCGCCGTAGGTAAGGATTTCAGAAATTTCCATTTCTTTTCCAAGAGGCACATAATAATGATGCACCAGGCATAGAAAAAGAATGTAGAGCACAAAAAGCAGAACGTTCCTCCGGCTCATGGCAATGCCCCTTGCTGACAGGGCATACCTCAAGCCGAAAAGGATCAGGAACAAAGCAGAGACCGGAGCCCCAAGGCCGAAGAGAAAATGAATACCATCGCTCACCCATTTCCCCATCATTCCTGTACTCTGGCTGAAAAGGCTGATAAAGGTAAAAATACCAAAGCAGAAGATGATGATGCCTGATATTTCATAACTATTAGATCCATCATTTTTCCGCCGTCTGGCGGTCGTGGTCTTTTTCTTCATACTCTTCAATCACACACTCCTGTTTCTCAGAAAGTTCTGATTCAATAGCCTGCCGTTTTAATCCTGTAAAAGCAGGCTCCATGAATTAATCCGTACTTTCTTTATTTGTCCGTTTTTCCCAGGCCCGGGAAATGGACGCTTCCTCCCCGTTTCTTACAGGCTTGTAATACACATGGCCCCGAAGTTCCTGCGGCAGATACTGCTGATTCACCCAACCGCCGAAATCATGGGGATAAAGGTAGCCGTTTCCATGACCCATTTCATGGGCGCCGCTGTAGTGGGCATCCTTCAGATAGTCGGGGATGGACCAGTCTGCTTTCGTTCTTACTTCTGCCGAAGCGTTGTCAATGCCCATGATAGCACTGTTGCTCTTAGGTGCCAGGCAGATATAAAGAACCGCCTCTGCCAGAGGAATCCGTGCTTCCGGGAATCCCACCATTTCCGCCGCCTGGGCTGCCGCCACTGCCACGGACAGGGCTCTGGGATCCGCCAGTCCCACGTCCTCGGCGGCGCAGATCATAATACGCCTTGAAATAAAGGATGTCTTCTCGCCGCCATGAATCATGCGGGCCAGGTAATGAAGGGCCGCATCGGGGTCGCTCCCCCGCATGCTCTTAATAAAAGCGGACACAATGTCATAATGATAATCGCTGTTCTTATCATATACGGATACATGGTCCCCTGCAACTTCTTTGATTTCCTTTGCCGTGAGGGTCCCCTTCATGGGAAGAAGGGAAGAAGCCTGTTCCAGAAGATTCAAAGCCATGCGGATATCGCCGGAGGCATAGGATGAAATCATGGAAAGCACTTCATCGGAAGCCTGGTATCCATAATTTCCAAGGCCCTTCACCTTATCCGTCAGAGCACGGCGGAGAATCTCAATTTCCGCCTTTTCCGAAAGGGCCTTCAAATGAATGAGCCGCACCCGGGACAGAAGAGGCCGGTTGATTTCGAAATAGGGATTCTCCGTGGTAGCACCGATTAGGATAATGGTGCCGTCCTCCACATAGGGAAGAAGGAGGTCCTGCTGGCCCTTGTTGAAACGGTGAATTTCATCAATAAATACAATGGTCCTTCTGCGGTAATAGGAAAGGTCCTCCTTGGCTTTGGACACCACATCCCTGATATCCTTCGTACCGCTGGCTGTAGCATTGAGTTTCACAAAATGGCTGTGCGTCATCTTTGCAATCACCGAAGCAATGGTTGTCTTACCGCAGCCCGGAGGTCCAAAAAGAAGGATGGAGGGAATGGTATCCTTCTCAATCATACGGTAAAGAAAGGAATTCTTCCCCACCGCTCCTTCCTGCCCCAGAATGTCCTCCAGCCTTTCAGGACGCATGCGGTCCGCCAGAGGCGCATAGGAAACGGTTTTACCATTATCGTAATCAAATAAAGAGTCCATAATCCATGCCTCGCTCAAATACAAATGTTTCCCCTCTATTATCCCATGAATGGGAAGAAAAATCAAACAGATTTTCCGTGTGAAGGGGGGCCGCCTGCGGCGGCCCGGGTTCAGAGGGTTCAAACGGTTCAGAGGGCCCTGGAGGCAATGCGTTTTATTGCCCCCTGCAGCAGCCACAACCGCATGGAGTATCGATTATCTTTCCTCTGCTTACCCTCGTATACCCCTGCGCCACTTCGTGGCCCTCTTCCACTCAAGGGAACGCAGGACGTTACGGAACCTGCCTTTGTGCCATCAGTACTGCATGCCGTACTGCCAGAGCCTTCTTTCTCAGGCCAAAGGCCTGTCGAACCTCAAGTCCTCAGAGCCCGTCACCCCACACGCCGAAGGCGCAGCATGAAGCGGTCCATCAAAAAAGCCGCCAAGAATTCCTTGACGGCTTGATTGTTTAGCGCCCCACCATGTCGTTTTTTGCCGTATTTTGAGTCTGCATAATTGCAGGTGGGTGTTCTTGAGACAAGGTTTCTTGAACAGTCCCCTTACGGGGCATTGACTCACCTCATCAGCGCTGAACTCCCGTTATAAAGGTGTTGGTTCAAAATAAGAAGGCACGACGTGCACAGCAGGGTTTCCTTTACAGATAGTGTAGCAAAAATCCCATCATTTTACAAGGCTGTGACAAAGATTTATGCTTTTTCGAAGAGATCTTTTTCTTTCTTGATATCCACCTTGATGTGAAGTTCCTTGAGCTGCTTGTCTGCTACAGTAGACGGAGCCTGGGTGAGCGGATCGATGGCGCTCTGGGTCTTCGGGAAGGCAATGACATCGCGGATGGAATCCAGGTGGAGCATGAGCATGACGAGACGGTCAAGGCCCAGGGCAATGCCTGCATGGGGCGGAGCACCGTACTTGAATGCATCCAGGAGGAAGCCGAATTTCTGCTCTGCTTCTTCCTGGGAAATGCCGATGGCCTTGAATACCTTTTCCTGCAGGTCTTCCTGGTAGATACGGAGGGAGCCGCCGCCTGCTTCTACGCCGTTCAGTACCATATCATAGGCCTTGGCGTAAACCTTGGAGGGGTCCGTAAGGAGGTACTGTACATCTTCATCACGAGGTGCGGTGAATGGATGGTGTTCAGCTACATAGCGATGTTCTTCTTCGCTGTATTCGAACATGGGGAAATCGGTAACCCAGCGGAAGCAGAATTCGTTGGGGTCGATGAGGTTCATGCGGCGTGCCATTTCCAGACGCAGTTCGCCCAGGGCCTGGGCCACCACCTTCGGCTTGTCGGCGATGATGAGGACAAGGTCGCCCTTTTCAGCTTCGCAGGCTTTTCCGATTTCACGGATTTTATCTTCGCCCAGGAACTTGGTAATCTGGCATTTCAGGCTGCCGTCTTCATTGAAGCCGATCCATGCCAGGCCTTTGGCACCATAGTGGCCTACATAATCTACGAGACCGTCCAGTTCACGGCGGGGAATAGCAGCATCGCCTTTGACATTGATGGCTTTCACTACGCCGCCGTTATCGAGAACGGAACGGAACACCTTGAATCCGGTATCCCGGAGAAGGTCGGAAATATTGTAGAAGTGCATGTCGAAACGGAGATCCGGTTTATCGGAGCCGTAAAGATTCATGGCATCGTCCCATTTGATTCTCTTGAAGGGGATTTCGATGTCCCGGTTCAGCACTTTCTTGAAGACTCTCTGCATCATGTGTTCCATGAGGTCAAGGATGAAATCCTGGTCTTCGAAGGACAGTTCCATATCCAGCTGGGTAAATTCAGGCTGGCGGTCGGCGCGGAGATCTTCATCCCGGAAGCAGCGGGCTACCTGGAAGTATCTTTCCAGACCGGAAACCATGAGGAGCTGTTTGAAGAGCTGCGGGGACTGGGGAAGGGCATAGAACTTGCCTGGGTTCACACGGCTCGGTACCAGATAGTCTCTGGCGCCTTCGGGGGTGCTCTTGGTAAGCATAGGTGTTTCGATTTCAAGGAAATCGTGTTCATCCAGGAATGTCCTCATTTCATGGACAATCTTATGTCTCATGATGAGATGGTTCTGCATTTCCGGACGTCTGAGATCGATATAGCGATATTTCAGGCGGACATTTTCATCTACATCAATGCCGTCTTCCACATAGAATGGCGGAGTCTTGGCCTTGTTCAGGACGCGAAGTTCGGAAACTACTACTTCCACCTTGCCGGTCTTCATCTTCGGGTTCACGGTGTCAGCGCTTCTTTCACGGACTTTGCCTTTTACGGCCAGCACGTATTCGCTTCTTACGCCTTCCGCCTTGTGGAAAGCCTCTTCACCGTACTGGGGGCTTAAAACCAGCTGTACGATACCGCTTCTGTCGCGAAGGTCGATGAAAATCAGACCGCCATGGTCGCGGCGTGTATTCACCCACCCTGCCAGTGTCAGTTCCTTGCCACAGTCGTTTTCTGTTACCTTACCGCATCCGCAGGATCTTCTCATCCCTGCCATTGTTTCCATATTAGAGCACCTCTTTAAAATAATTTATAAAAGAATCAACTCTTACGAGTGATGTTCTTCCTTTGAAATATAACCGGCAACCTCTGCAAAAGGAATGTCCTGCTGGGTTCCGTCAGCCATGTTCTTCACAGCAGCTGCACCCTTTTCCAGTTCGTTGCTTCCGATGATGACGGTGAACTGGGAATCCAGCTTCCCTGCCTGTTTCATCTGCCCTTTAAGGCTTCTGCCCTGGAGGTCCATATCTGTCAGGATACCAAGACCCCGGAGTTCTTCCTGAATTCTAAATCCTTCCGCCACTGCGTCTTCCCCAAGGGCTGCAATATAGACCCTCTTCTGGGATTTAGGAGCAGGAATGAGGTTCTGCATTTCCAGAGCCAGGAGGAGCCGTTCCAGACCGATGGCAAAGCCGATGCCCGGTGTAGAGGGGCCTCCGATTTCCTCTACCAGTCCGTCATACCTTCCGCCGCCGCATACGGCACTCTGGGCGCCCAAAGGCGGATACTGGATTTCAAAGGCCGTATTGGTATAGTAATCAAGACCTCTTACCAGCCGTGGGTCCACGGTATAGGAAATGCCAAGGCTGTCAAGATAATGTTTCACTGCCTCAAACTTTGCATGGCAGTCATCACAGAGATAATCCGTAATTTCCGGAGCGCCGATGGATGCCTTTTTGCATCCTTCCTCTTTGCAGTCCAGAATGCGGAGAGGATTCTTGTAAAGCCTTTCCCTGCAGTCGTCGCAGAGCTGGTCCTTCTTCCCTTCAAAAAATTCGATGAGTTTCTGACGGTAAGCAGGACGGCAGTTCTTATCACCAATGGAATTCAGGTGGAGATCCAGATCCTTCAGCCCCAGCTTGTGGAAAATTTCACAGGCCATGGCAATAACTTCCGCATCAGCCAGAGGGGAAGATGCGCCAAGCACTTCCAGGCCGAACTGATGAAATTCCCTGTACCTCCCGGCCTGGGGACGGTCATAGCGGAACATGGAGCCAATGTAGAACATCTTATGTACCTGCTGATCGCCGTACATTTTATGTTCCAGATAGGCTCTTACCGCAGAAGCCGTATTTTCCGGACGAAGAGTCACCGAGCGGTTTCCCCTGTCCGTAAATGTATACATTTCCTTCGTTACCACATCGGTAGTATCGCCGATTCCACGCTGGAAAAGCTCGGTGGCTTCAATAATAGGAGTCCGGATTTCCTTGTATCCGTACCGGGCGCATACATCCCGGATTACTCCTTCCATATAATCCCACTTGTACACTTCTTCAGGCAGAATATCATGGGTTCCTTTTAATGCCTGCATAACGACACCTCTTTATTTTTGCAGAACTACCTGCAAAGGCATTCTTTCGGAAAGAGGCTTTCCTCTTTCCGTTTACACTAACAAATTAAATTGTACCATCTTACGGGGTATGTTGGCAAATTGAAATTGGACGGAGCCTTTGGCGTAAAGGTTCTTACGATGGACAGCAGCCTGCAGCGGCTCAAGGTTCTCGGGTTTGACGGGGCCTTTGGGGCCAAGGGTTGCGGCGGCCGCTCTGCAGCTGTATGTCCCTCACAGATTCTGGTTTTTCTTTGCGCAGTCCTTGCAGTACCCGTAGAATTTCAGCTGGTAGTCTACGATATTGAAGCCGTTTTCCTTTTTGATTTTATCCTTCACTTCGTTGAGAAAATCATAGGAAAATTCTGTCACCTTTCCGCAGCCCAGGCAGATGAGATGGTGATGGGAGTGGGAAAGGTTATGATCATTTAATTCATAGCGGCTTCTGCCGTCGCCGAAGTCCAGCTTTTTCAGCAGTTCCAAATGGGTGAAAAGTTCCAGGGAACGGTACACGGTTGCCAGGCCTATATCCGGATTTTCGTCCCGCACCATTTCATACACATCTTCGGCACTCATATGGTTTTCCTTGCTGTCCAGGAAAGCCTGCAGAATAATCTGCCGCTGGGTGGTAAATTTATACTTATGTTCCCTGATTTTCTTTTTCAGGGTATTCATGACCGTTGATTTTTTCATATTTCGCATAGTCCCTCCATCACCGTACTCGTTTATATCTGTCATAGAACCACATATGTCTCAGGAGAATCTGCAGCACTGCCACCAGGGGTACTGCAATCATCATGCCAAGGACGCCGAAAATCTTGCCGCCGATGAGGACACCGGCAATAATGGCCACAGGGTGCACATTGATAATGCTGCCCATCAGCTTGGGCATGACGAAATGACCGTCTACCTGCTGCACGATGATGTAGAAAACAATAACCTGCAGCATGACAGTGGTTCCCTGGAGAAGGCCCAGAAGCACCGGCGGAATGGCGCCGATAATCGGCCCGATTAAAGGAATCATTTCCACAATGCCTGCCAGAAGGCCGATAACCAGTGGATAAGGAATATTCAAAGTCCACATGCCGATGAAAACCACCACCGCCATCAAGGTGGAAAGAAGCAGCTGGCCCCGAATATAGGCATTCAGCACGAAATGGATTTCCCTGAAAAGCTGTTCCAGATGGTTATGGAAACGTTCGGGGAAAATATGGATGAATGCATTGACGAAGTACCCGCCCTTTTTCATCATGTAGAAGGTAATGAAGGGAACCACAATGAGTTCCACCACCGTACTGGCAAAAGTGAAAATGGCGGAAAGGCTGAAGGACGCGATTTTCAGTGTATATTCACCGATATCCTGAAGGATGCGGGCCAGAAGGGACTTGGCTTCCGGCGGCATAAGGGAGAGCTGGTACTGCTTTTCCAGCTCCGGAATGGCCTGCTGCACCGCTGCCAGCATGCCCGGTACGCTTTTAATGAATTCCTGAAATTCAGAAATGAAAGGTACAAAAATATGGACTGCAATGAGATAAATCACTGCAATGAAAAGAGCAAAGGAAAAGAGGATGGCCATATCATAGGGAAACTTTTTCCATCCCATTTTCTGCGCCTGTCCGTACACCGCATGGGCCACGGGATTTAAAAGGGTGGTAATAATCAAAGATACCACGAAAGGGAAGAGAACCGACGGCGCTGCGATAATCACCGCTGCGAAAGCAGCCGCAATGGCTGTACGCAGCCAGAATTCAACGCCCCATTTCATAGGATGCCTCCGGTGAGAAAGGGATTGCTTCTCTTTTCTTCCCCGATGGTGGTTTGATTTCCATGGCCGGAAAGGACCACCGTGCTGTCAGGCAGGGCAAAAAGGTTCTTCCTGATGCTGCCGGTAAGTTCTTTCATGCTGCCGCCGGGAAAATCGGTACGGCCGATGGAGCCCTGGAAGAGGGAGTCTCCTGTAAAGACGATGCCTTCTTTCCTTAAATAGAAGGAAATCCCGCCGGGAGTATGGCCGGCTGTGTCAATGACACGGAATGTGTACCCGCAGGTTTCGATTTCATCTCCATCCTTTACCCACACATCGGCGTCATCCACCAGGGTGGGCACAGGAAACATGGAAGACAGATTTCTTTCTGCATCCCGCAGGAAGGGCCGGTCCCTTTTATCCATGTACATCTTGGCATCTGGAAAAGCTCGTCTCAGCTCATTCATGCCGGCCATATGATCCACATGGGCATGGGTGAGGAAAATGGACTCAAGATGAATTTTCTTGTCCTGAATGGCCTTGATATAATGGTCCGGCGTAAAGGAAGGATCCACCACCAGCCCCTCCATGGTTTCCTCATTATACAGGATGTAGGTATTTGTCATAAATGGTCCAAGGACCATGTACATAATCTTCATCATGCATCTCCATTAAAAATTCTTTTCACTGTCCAGAAGGATGGTAACAGGTCCATCGTTTTCAAGGGCCACCTTCATATAGGTGCGGAACACGCCGGTACCTACGGTGACCCCTTCTTTTTCGCATTTTTCCACCACTTTGCGGTACAATGCATCCGCCTTATCCGGTGCTTCAGCTTCCGTAAAGCTGGGCCGCCTGCCATGGCGTGCATCGCCGTAGAGGGTGAACTGGGACACAATGGACAGCTCCCCCTTGATATCCAGCAGGGAAAGGTTTAATTTTCCCGCTTCATCTTCAAAAATGCGAAGGTGCAGGATTTTGTCGGCAATATAGTCCGCATCCTTTTCCGTATCCCCCTTCTTGACGCCAAGAAGGACAGAAAGGCCTTTCCCGATGGAGGAAACTTCTTTTCCCTCCGAATCCACTCTGCACCAGTTACAGCGCTGTACAACTGCTCTCATTTTCCATCTCCCTGCATTGAATGCATGCGTCTCACAGAATGAACGCCCTTGATTCTTCTGATTTTCGTCATAATAAAGTCCAGCTGCTGCAGATCCTTGATCTGGATGCCCAGATGCATGACTGCCATGCCGTTGTTTTCCACCTTTACATTGGCTGTGGACACGGAAAGTTTCATCTCCGTCAAAGCGGCCAGTATATCCGCCATGAGGCCTGTCCGGTCATAGCTGATGACTTCGATGGTCACAAGGAACATGCTGCTGGTCTGTTCCTCCCAGGATACATCGATCATGCGGTCCTTATCCGGGAAATTAATGGCATTGGGACAGTCTGCCCGATGAACCGACACGCCGCGGCCTCTGGTTACAAATCCTACGATATCGTCACCGGGCACCGGGTTGCAGCACTTGGACAGGTGCACCACCAGCCCCTCTTCCCCTTTTACCAGAATGCCGCTGTTGGAACGGGTCTTCACGCTCCTCATCTTCAGGTTTTCCAGAGCCTTGGCCGTCTTCTGGGCCGTAGGCTTCTGGGCGTTCAGCTCCCGCTTGTAAAGCTCCGTCAGTTTCAGCATGACACTCTTCACGGCCACACCGCCGAATCCCACGGACGCCAGCATGTCATCTACGCTCATGTTGTTAAAGGTTTTAGCCACCTGGGCCAGCCGGTCCTTGGCAATGAGCTTTTTCCACTCATAGCCCAGACGGTCAGCCTCCTGGATGAGCACTTCCTGGCCTCTGGAAATATTTTCGCTGCGATTTTCCTTCTTGAACCAGCTCCTGATTTTGGCTTTGGAATCGGCGGCGCCTACCATATTGATCCAGTCATAGCTGGGCTTCCCTGTTTTGGAAGTAATAATGGAAACGATATCGCCGTTCTTCAGCTTCGTATCCAGCGGTACGATTTTATTATTCACCTTGGCCCCTACACACCGGTTTCCTACCTCCGTATGGATGCGGTAGGCGAAATCGATGGGAATGGAACCCTTCGGCAGATTAATCACATCCCCCTTAGGCGTAAATACGAAGACTTCGTCGGAGAAAACATCCAGTTTCAGGGCATTCATGAATTCCTTGGGATTGCTTGTATCCTGCCATTCCAGAATGCGTCGGAGCCAGCTGATTTTCGCGTCAAAATCCTTGGACCCTGCCTGCTTTCCTTCCTTGTACCGCCAGTGGGCTGCCACGCCGTATTCGGAAATATGGTGCATTTCCCAGGTACGGATCTGGATTTCTACGGGCTGTCCCTTCGTACCGATGACAGTGGTATGAAGAGACTGGTACATATTGGGCTTCGGTACTGCGATATAATCTTTGAAACGGTTGGGCAGCGGCTTCCACAGGGAATGGGCGATGCCCAGCACCGCATAGCACTGGGGAATGGTATCTACAATGACCCGCACTGCATAAAGGTCATAAATCTGGGACAGATCCTTATTGTCCCTTTTCATCTTTTTATAAATACTGTAGAAATGCTTGGGCCGTCCTGTAATAGTAGCCTTAATGCCCGCTTCCTCGATGTGGTCGTGAAGCACCCGCATGGTATCATTGACGATTTCCTCCCGGGCCTTCCGCTTCTGCTTCATCTGCCGTACCAGGTCATAATATTCATCGGGATGGAGATAGTGGAAACAGAGATCCTCCAGTTCCCACTTGATATTGTAAATACCGAGGCGATGAGCCAGAGGCGCATAGATTTCAATGGTTTCCTTGGCGATGCGCTGCTGCTTTTCCCGCCGGAAAACACCAAGAGTCCGCATATTGTGAAGCCGGTCCGCCAGCTTGATGACAACCACCCGGATATCCTTGGCCATGGCCAGGAACATTTTACGGAAATTTTCCAGCTGCTGGTCTTCCTTATCCTTGTAGTGGAACTGGGACAGCTTCGTCACCCCGTCCACCAGGAAAGCCACTTCCTCACCGAACATCATCTTGATATCTTCCAGCGTATATTCCGTATCTTCCACCACATCGTGAAGAAGGGCAGCAATAATACCCTGGGCATCCATTTCCAGTTCCGCCAGAATATAGGCCACTGCCAGTGGATGAATGATATAAGGTTCGCCGGTAGCCCGCACCTGGGCGGCATGAGCCTTGCTGGCCAGTTCATAGGCCTCTTCAATGGCCTCCAGACTCTTTGGATTCTTGATATAGGTTCTTACCTTATCCATGAGGCGCTTGTATTCCTCTTCCTTTTCGCCGCCCCAGTCTTTTTTCTGTTTCTGCTTCTCTACGTACTCTTCCTGATGAATCAGGAATTCAGCGAGGGTAGAGGCAGAGGCATCGGTATGAATCGTTTCCTCATTCAGATTCTGGTTGAATACACCTGCCAGATTGGTAGCCTTCACCGGCCCCTCTGCCAGCTCCTCATCCTCTATCATTTTCTTTTTATCCATGGTTTCATCCATTTCGTCCACCTCCCTGAATCCTGTGCTTTCTATATATGGAAGAGTTTAATAAATTCAGCTTGCCGCCGATGATTCGCTTCTGGTAGAAATCCTCCCCGTTCCGGCTGAACCGGGACAGGATGACCAGCTCTTCAAAGACTGCCAGCGCCATGCCCAGCCGGACTGGCTCGAAATTATATTTCTTTCCCATGAGGTAGTGCACCTCCCGCACCGGCTTGGCCATATTGCGGAGAATAGCGGAAAGCTTCCTGTACACATCGGCCAGATAATCCCTGTCCAGAAGACGCATATCCTCCTCACGGATATCTTTACCGATAAGCTGTACATGTTCACCGTACCACTCATGCACCTCCGGCTCGAAGACCATATCCACCACATCCCCTGCCTGGCAGGGATTCTCTTCCCCTACGCCCCAGAAAATGGCGTCTACCAGACTGTCCTTCCCGGACAGCTGACACTTGAAATGGCGGCCGTCAGCCCCCATATGGCGGGCCGTTTCCACAAAGGCGCCTCTGATAGAAAAGAGAGGTTTCGGATTATCCGCGCCGCAGGGTTCCAGAAGATCAAGGGAATGAATGAAATCAAGACTGATATCATCCATGGAAAGCTCCTCCTCCACATCCAGCACCGGAATACAGTCCTCCTCTGTAAGCACCTCTGACGCATATTCGTTCATACGGCGCCTGAACTCCGGAATCTTATCCTCTGCAATGGAAAAGCCTGCTGCCATCTTGTGACCGCCGAACTGGAGCAGAATATCCGACTGACGGGAAAGAGCCTCATAAATATTGAAAGCAGGAATGCTTCGGCAGGACCCCTTCCCCACACCGTCACGGACAGTAATGACGAAAACCGGACGATGATAGAACTCCAAAATGCGGGAAGCCACTATACCGATAACCCCGGGATGCCAGTCCTTCCCGTCCACCACAAGGGCCATATCCTTTTCTATGCCAAGCTCTGCTATCCGCTCCTTTGCCTGGTCAAAAATAGTACGCTCAATCTGCTGGCGGGTCATATTGATTTCACAAAGCCTTTCCGCCAGCTTTTCCGCCTCCTCCGCCGACGAAGTGGTCATAAGACGCACCCCCTCCGACGCATGGGCTATGCGGCCCGCTGCATTCAGCCTTGGCGCCAGGCCGAAGGACACCTGGTCCGCCCTGGTGACGGCAGTGGTATCATCATGAACAATGCCCGCCGCCTTCAAAAGCGCTGCCAGCCCCTTGATGGGGGTGCGGACGAACCGTTTCATCCCCTCCTTTACAAGAATCCGGTTCTCCCCGGTAAGAGAAACCACATCCGCAATGGTACCAAGGGCTGCCAGCTCCACCGTACCGTCATAATCCCTGCCAAAGCGCTTCAGATAAAGCCCCCGGCAGAGCGTGTAAGCCACGCCGCAGCCTGCCAGCTCTTTGTAGGGATAGGGGCAGTCCGCCTGATGAGGATTCAACACAGCCACACAGGAAGGCAGCACCGCCGGCGGCGTATGATGATCTGTGACGATGATGTCAAGGCCCTTTGGCGCTTTGGAAATCAAATCTGCAGAACTGATACCGCAGTCCACCGTAATAAGAAGGCTGTATCCCTCCCCTGCCAGCTTTTCCAGAGCCGCCCGGTTCAGGCCATACCCCTCCTTCTCCCGCTGGGGAATATAATAACCTGCGTCGGCAGAAAGGGACGAAAGACAGCGCATCATAATGGACGTGGATGTAATACCGTCCACATCATAGTCTCCATACACCACGATTTTTTCGTGGCCCTCTATGGCCCGTAAAATACGATCCACCGCCCTGTCCATGCCCTTCATAAGGAATGGATCCGAAAGACAGCTTAAATCGTCATAGAGGAAATGGGACAGCTTCTCCTCGCTGTCAATCCCCCGGTGCATCAGGATCCGCCCCAGCCCCCGGGGTATATGATAGGAAGAAAAGAAAGCAGGCACCGCCTCTTCCCCCGTCCCGTCGATTTTAATATTCCACTTGTAGTTCTGTTTGTCTGTATTCATAAAAAGTCCTCAATTCTCATTACTTATTTTCCTGTTTATTTTATCACCTTTTATTCGTATTCTCAATGACTACCGTATATTATCATTCTCAATAAAAGGTCGAGATTGGGGACTGGAGATTGGGGACTGGGGACTGGGGACTGGAGACTGGAGACTGGGGAGCCTGCCTTTTTACTCTTGCGGCCACAACTTTTGTCCCCTTTGAACCTTCACGTTCACCAGGGCGTCCCCATAAAAAAATCCCCGGAGCTCCACGCTCCGGGGAAGAAGTCTTTATTCCCAAGCTTCTTTCATAATATTTTTATATTCAGAATTCAGGTGATCCACCACCACATCCAGTACTACACGGACGATTTCAGGATCAAAGCTGTCATTGGTGCTGGGCAGGCAGCAGTCCAGGAAAATGGAACCGTCATCTGCAGCTACATACTTGAATACCTTGTAGCTTCTGTTCAGGGAGTTCAGATATTCGAGGAATTTAGCCTTATTTCCTTCCTTTACCAGCTGGCTTCCTACCTGCACACGGATAATGGTATAAATGGTGTTGTCCGTAATAATGCCCATGGGAATGGTCTGGCCTTCCACTTTGATATTGGACTGGAAAACCACCGTGTCCGCTTCATCATGAACTTCATTCTTATTGAAGAAATTCATATTATTCTTCTGGATATACGCTTCAAACTTCTTCGCTTTCAGATTGACTCTTTTTTCTTCTGCCATCAGATTCACCTTCCATTAGAAATATGGTTATTGCCTTTCTTTATTCTACCCTGCCTTGCCATTTATTTCCACATTGATTATGATAATTTTAGAAAAAAACATCCTTTTAAGAAACGAGGAAATATGACAGACAGAGAATATATGCTCCTTGCCCTGGAAGAAGCAGAAAAAGCAGGGGCTGAAGGGGAAATCCCTATAGGCGCCATACTGGTGTACAAAGACCTCATCATCGCCTCTGCCCACAATGAAAAAGAACATACAAACGACCCCACCGCCCATGCGGAAATCACAGCCATCCGAAAAGGCGCCGCCTTCCTCAAAAGGTGGCGTTTGACTGGCGCCTCCCTTTATGTTACCATAGAGCCGTGTCCGATGTGTGCCGGCGCCCTTTTGAATGCAAGAGTATCAAGGCTCATCTACGGTGCCCCCAATCCCCAGTATGGAGCTGTAGACTCAAGATTCCATCTCACCTCCTCTTCTGTGCTGAACCACACCATGGAAGTCACCTCCGGCATCTGCAAAGAAAAATGCCAGACATTGATGGATGAATTCTTCGCCCGTCGGCGCTCACAATTTCATATGGAGCAGTATCGAAGTGGTCATAACGAGGCGGACTCGAAATCCGTTAGCCCTTCGGGGCCCGTGGGTTCGAATCCCACCTGCTCCGCCAAAAGCAAAGCACCCTGAGGGGTGCTTTTTATTATACGGAAAAAAGCTCTCTTCAAAGGATCCCACGCAAAAAGACAGAAAAGCCTATCAGGGGGAGTATCCAGGTAAGTTCAACCAGTAGATACGGCGTACGCGCCTTGGCCCTCCTACATACGTAGGTGCTGCTCGATACTTGTCGCTAAAGAGAGGAAAGTCCTGCGATCGCTCTTCCTTATTGCTTTTCTGTCTTCTGTTTTCTTGCTTCCTTCTGTTTTCCCGGGCTTTCAGAAGCGGAAGGATGAAAAGTGGAATTCCCTGATGTCTCCCCTCTCCCCTGCCCTCCTCTCTACCGCGGATGTGGAAGAGAGCATTTAGGAAATCAGATTCATCATCTCATGAGGCCTTTTCATCCCTCTGATACTAATATCGCAGAAGGTTCGATTTTTATACCCCCTGGAGAGAAAAAATTTTGAAATTTTTAAGGCCATAATCCTATAGTCGAAAGCAGTCAGCTTTTAGCAGTTAGCAGCCAGCTCAGATAATGCCAGGCTCATTGAGTGTCATATGCAAGAATAGCATTGTGGTGAATTAGCCGCCTCCGGCGGCTTCTCCCCCTTTGGTGCCTTACGGCACCACCTTTCCCCCGCAAAAGCGGGGGCACAATAAAGCTCCACGAATCATGGCTGAAGCATGGCTGCCATAGTTTGCTCTACGCTAAGCACGAGTTGTTTTACCCCCGCCTGCAGAGGTAAGGTGGTGGCACCAGCCACCAAAGGGGGTGCCGCATTTCCATCGGGCGTCAGCCCGGTTGTATGGTTTTCCCTCACCCGTAAGGACAGTTGTAAAGGTTTTATATAAACTGGCGCCCTTCATTATTTAAGGGCGCCCACCGTTCCCTTTGAACCTCTGAACCAGCCCGCTTTTAGCGGGCCGAACCATCTGAACCTTCAAGCCCGCAGGGCGCGTCCATAAAAGGCGCCCACCAAAGCCGATAGCCGGCAGCCTCATTCTGCAGTACAATCTCCGCTGCAGTCGAAATGACGAAGGCAGAGATTACGTTTTCCATCAGAGAAAAGAATAAAAAAGCAGCCCCTCCATAGAGCTGCTTTTTCAACCACAAAGAAACCCGGTCTTCCCATCCCCTATGCCCAATGAGTTCGGTGTTTGCATGGTCTACGGCCGCTTCTGTGTTATGACACGACGGCGCGCGCCAGGCAGGATTCTCCCGTCATTTCTGCCGTGATAGATGAGGAAGTTCCGGATTTCCTTATGTTTTTTCTTAACCTTTCCGGCCGGGTAAGGTAAGGGAGAAAGGCGGTACCCTGCCTGCTTTCCGTCACTCCATAGAATCATTTCTTATGCGCATCTTGGAAACATATGGTGTGATTTCCGGTAGAACCGCGGGCCTTTCAGGTCCCTCTACTATATAAATAACGGGAGATCCTTATTTTTGAAAAGAGGAGGAAAAATTTCAAAAGATTTTTTTATTTGGCGGATTTTCCACGCCCCTGTTTTCATTCTTCCATGTTCTGAAATATAAATTCCATCTGTCAGCCAAGGAGAAATCAAAATGCCAAAGTACTGATTTTCTTTTCAAAATCATTTCCCCGTCATTTTTCTCACATGATATAATAATACAAATTACTCATTTCTCAATTCACGGGGAGGTAACACCATTGATTTTTCATAAAAAGATTTGTCTTCTTGCTCTGGCTGCAGGTCTTTCTGTCTTTGTCAGTACGGCTGAGGCAAAGACCATCCTGCTTGTGCCCCAGGATGACCGGCCTGTCAGTCTTGATTATACGGTTTCCACTGCCGAAAGGGCGGGCTATACTATACTGACACCGCCCAGGGCGTATCTGTCAGGGAAGAATTTCCGGGGCAGTCCTGACCAGATATGGCGCTGGGTGCAGCAGAATATGGCGCGGGCCGATGCGGCGGTGATTTCCACGGATTCACTGATTTACGGCGGCCTTGTGGATTCCAGAAAACATAATGAGTCTCTTAATACCCTCATGACCCGGGAAAATAAAATCAAGGCTCTCCACTCCCAGTACCCTAAAACCCCCATTTATGCCTTCGGCACCATCATGCGCACGCCCTATGCTTCCGGCAGCGGCGTGGAGCCCTATTATTATACCAAGTACGGCAATGATTTGTACCGCCTGTCGGGACTGCAGGACAAGATGGACGCAGGAAAACTTTCCAACGATGAAGCAGCGGAAATGCTTTCTCTGAAGCTTTCCATTCCTTCTGAATATCTGCAGGACTGGTTCAAGCGGCGTACGAAGAACAACACCATCAACCGCATGCTCATCAAGGATACGAAGAGCGGCGTTTTCACCTATTTCTGCGAAGGTCATGATGATAACAGCAAGAACTCCCAGTCCGCTCTTGAGGCCCGCTATCTGGCAGTAGACGCAAAGAGCCTCCCCCCTTCCCGATACGGTTCTTTCCCCGGCGCAGACCAGCTGGCACTCCTTCTCATCGCCCGCTACCACAATGACAGCAATCATCAAAAACCATCCTTCACGGTGATTTACCCCCTGGGACGGGCGGAAAATACGATTCCCAGCTATGAAAACCAGCCCATCGGGAAGACCATCAGCGAGCACATCGAAGCAGTGGGCGGCACTATGGCGGGAAAGAATATTCCCGACATCGTGCTGGCTGTGAATACCCCTATTTCCTCCACCGGCGAATCGGGGCAGTTCAGCAATTTCGGCATGCTGAAGCAGAGTACCACCGATTTCATGAATGAAGTGAAAAATGTGGTAGACCGGGGCATTCCCGTTTCCATGGTGGACGTGTACTTTGCCAACGGCTCCGACAACACGCTCATGAACCTTATGGTAAAGGACGACCTGCTTTATAAAGTAGCCGCCTATAACGGCTGGAACACGGCGTCCAACACCATCGGCTACGCCATCGCCCAGGCGGTGCTCTCGCCGGACATGTCGGAAGAGGACCATAAGAATATGCTCACGGAGCAGTATATCGACAACTGGGCCTACCAGGCCAATGTACGGAAGAACATCGCCCGCATGACGGAAAAGGAAACAAACAATATGGTACCCACCCCTGCCATCAAAGAGGAAATGATAGCAGAAATCCAGGAATTTGCTAAAAAGAAAATGGGCCTGAATCCCGCTACCGTGTCTGCAGACTTCCCATGGAACCGTCTCTTTGAAATCAACGCCCTTGTCTCCTCCAAGCCCAGATACACCGTGTACCAGACCCGAGCAGAGAAACAGCGCATAGCCGAAGAAAAAGCAGCGGCTGAAGCAAAGGCCAAAGCAGAAGCCGAGGCTAAAGCCAAGGCAGCGGGAAAAGCCCCCGTTCCTGCTTCCTCTTCCGATGATGGAAATGAAGGGGATATTTCTACCATTGTGATTAATAAATAAAGGGACGCATCACGGCCCCGGGTTCAGAGGGGGATGTATTTCCTTCGCGCTGCAGGCGCGGTTTGCCTGTTTCCTAGATTCCCGGATTACATAACAAGGGTTCATGGAAGATAATGGCTTAGATTA
>NZ_CALGPS010000182.1 GCF_937959425.1 uncultured Dialister sp. | reverse complement strand
CAATCGGCGCGCTTAGTTTTTGAAAAGCTGGTCTTGACAACGGGCCCACTATACATATTTGGGTTAATACTGCCAGGCGCAATTAACGCGACAACTACTGAACATGTTAAATAACAAATGACTCTATTCGTTAAAAGCGCGCCCCCTTAGAGAAGGGGGCAGCCCAAAGGGCAGGGGATGGATGCCCCGAAGGGGCGGAATGATTAGGGATTAGCTCACATTCCGTTTTTACCGTCACGGTGATCTATCCTCCGCCTTTGGCGCGCCCCTTCTCCAAGGGGCTGCATGCTTGGGGTCAATCTCATATACAGTTCTATAAAAATTACCATATAGAATTAACCCAAATATGGTTGAGACAGGTCACTAGCTTCTAGCTGTTAGCCACTAGGAAAGCTGGTAAGCCTGCGGCGCTTCCAACAGATCCCATCAGCTATCCTCAGCCCCGTGGGCAGCGTCAATTGATAAAAGGAAGGCGCTTTGATGTGCAGTATAAGCGCCAACTTACAATTGACTCGGAGGTCCTATGTGGGCATCCTGCATAGGATGCCCAAGCCGGGCTCATTTGCGAGCATAACCTGCACATTAAGCGAGCACCTTAGAGCCCGGCCGAAGCACACTCCGCCTTCCCAAGGAAGGAGGCTAACGATCAGTGGCGAAGCCGCGAATAGGAACCCGCTTGCGTACAATCCCAAAACGGACAATTGCCTCTACACGAGGCCCCTTCCTCGGGAAGGGGCTCCCGCCAGGGTGGGGTTAGCTATAGGGTTCTGATGGGTCTGGCCCGCAGGGCCTGATCAGCTTTCCTGGCAGCTAGGGAAGCGCTGATTAATTCGCAGAGCCAGATTTCATAAGGATTTTTATGCACTGCTTCGTCATAATCCTCCTTAAATAGCTCGCTATTCGCGTCGGATTATTCCTCGCATTGCATAAAAATCCAAGAATGAAATCTGGCAACGATTTAATCAGTGCTTCCCTAGAAGCTAGCGGCTAGAAGCCCCGCATGTATGGCCGCTCACTCATCCACCGGTCCCCCGGCCCAAAGGGCCTGATGACCCAGTTGGCGGTCTATTTATGCATATTTATAAATAACATGCATTATATTTGCATAACAGGCCCAAAGGTGCTATGTCCGATTTCTATTTCCTGGTCTCGGGATTCAGACCAGAAGTCTGTATTTATCATAGTTAAACACATTATTTGTAATATTATTGTAAAATTCCTTGACAATAGCAGGGAAAAGGACTATAGTTAAACACGGTAAATCATCAGGTATATAATGCAGAAAGGAAGCGCATGAACGCTTGGAGGATTGTGGGCTTTTTTATTTTGCAGAAATAGATGAGAAGAGAGGCATGTCTTATGGAACACGAACTAGTTAAAAATAAAATCGGGGGGGGGTAGACAATCTTCTTCCCTGAGAAAGGCAAGGATCCTCCTGGCAGCCCTGGCGCTAACGGGAGCTTTTGTGGTGCCCTCCGCGGCAGAGGCGGCGGTACAGACGGCGCCTCTCGTTGTGACGGATAAGGACAAGGTCATCGATGATGATTTCAATGTGAAGGGGCATACCTATGCTACGGCCATTTATGTAGCTCCTTCTTCTACGGGAACTGTCCAGGTCAACTCCAATACGGTGCATGTGGAAAATGGAGGACAGACTCAGGAGGATACGGGGGTCATTGATACGGGCTATGGCTGGAATGGGACCCTGAATCTGAAATCCGGCATGCAGATCAGCGGGGATTTCACGGGAAATGGTATTCGAGCCAGAGGCATTCAGCTCAATGGATTCCAGCTGTTTAATGCAACCAATGATACAGGGAAACCTTATGCGGGAACGGCCCAGCTGGGAGATCATATTTCCGTGAGCCTGACAGGCAATAAGGCAACGGAAAGCGCAGGACTCTACGGTATTGAAGTGGATGGGGAAAACCTTCAGGCTGGAAGTGGACTTACTTCTAGTGTTTCTGTTCACACGGGGACATGGGGAGAAGTGTTTGGTCTGGGAGTTATCCATTATGGGAAGGCGCAGATAGGGGATAGCACTGCCATTAAGGTCAAGACGCAGGTAGATGGGGAGTCTACTCATCTTATCTCCGATGCTGTTCAAACGGTCCACAATTGGAATAACGAGACCTATGATAAACCAGCCAAAGGCCGCCAGACGCTGTCTATCGGAAAAGATGCTGTCATATCGACGGAGTTCCACAATGAAAAAAATTATACACTTACCCAAAGTGAGGCCATAGCAATACGCCTGTCCCATACAGATTTTACTTTGGGTAATGAGGCACAGATTTATGCTACGACTACAGGAACCATTGGCTCTGTGTACGGAATCTATACGGACTATCATACAAATGCAAAAATTGGTGATAATATGACCAACGTAGTCACGGCAAATGGCAGGGCCGACTTTGTGATGGGCCTGATTGCACAAAACGATGCCAATGCGGGAGAAGTGGATGAAGGAGTGGAGGATATCCTATCCATTGGCAAGAGGGGAAAGACTCTTGTTTCCTATGTGGGAGATTCAAAAAATGTAGATACACGAGGCGTGGAAAACTACGGTGCTCTTGTCAAGCTGGGAGAAGGCAATACAATTCAGGCGTCTGCCCGGAATACCGGTACCCATGGGACGGGAACCGGTGTTTATGGCATTAAGATGAACGCTGCCGGAAGGTTTGAGGCGGACCAGGGACTGCAAATCAAAGTGAATGCTGATAATGAATCTGCAGCTTATGGTATCCGGCAGGATAATGGTAGTAACACGTCCATACGAAATTATTTTACCAATACGGTTACGGCTTCTGATACAGATGAAACCTATGGTGTATTTTCCCAAAATAGTAAATTTACTATAGGAGAGGATGGCTTGAATGAGGTGCAGGCCAAAGGCAAAGCTCAGGTGGTAACTGGCGTAAAGGCGCAAAGCGATGCTAAAGCAGGAGAAGGAGACGAAGGGGGATTCATTGGAAAGAAAGGAAAGACCTTTGTCTCCTATGAAGGAGATTCAGGCAATATTGTTACACGGGGTTTAGAAAATGACGGCGCTCTCATCCATTTGGGAACGGAAAATACGATACAGGCTTCTGCCCAAAATACCGGTACCCATGGGACAGGAGCCAGTACCTATGGAATCAAGATGGATAATTCCGGCAGGATGGAAGCGGAGCAGGGACTGCAAGTGAATGTGAATGCTGTCAATGAAACGCTGGCTTTTGGTATCCGGCAGAATAACAGCAGTACTACAGACATACAGGACCATTATGTTAGTACCGTTCAAGCTTCTGATACAAATGAAGTGTATGGTGCATTATCTGTAAACAGTAAATTAGCTATAGGGGATCATAGCCTGAATAAAGTACAGGTGAAGGGGCAAGCACCTTATTTTTGGATTGCAGGATATGATATTGAAGGAAAGATGGCAGATGGATCTTTGAATCTCAAGCTAGAAAATCAGTCTCACACTGTGGTGTCTTATGATGGAGACACATCTTCCAATGTGCAGCTTTTTGGCCTCTATAACAACGCCCTTTCCCAGATTGGCGATGATGCTTCCATTTCTGTCTCTGCTCCTGCTTTGTCCAATGGTTATGTTTATGGCATTTACAATCTGTACGGCACCACCGAATTGGGAGATGGCGCTTCCGTCCTGCTCGATACCACGGCCGTCCAAAATGCAGCTGTCTTTTCTGCGGCGAAGGGCAATGTGCTCTTTGACGGCGGCATGAAGGTGCAGACCGGCGAAGACCAGGATGCCCTTTCTGCCAAAGCGGAAGGTTCCATTACGGCTCTTGGAGAAGGTACGAAGCAGATTTACGGGAACCTGCTAAGTATGGGCAGCGGCACCATCAATCTGAAACTGGATACGGCCGACTCCCTGCTGCGGGGTAAATCAGCGGTGGAAAGTGGCAAGAATCTTTCCGGCGTCCTGACAGAAGGCACCACCAATCTCACCCTTGCCAACGGTGCCCGGTGGGACATGACTGCTGATAGTACGGTAACATCACTGCTCCACAATAATGGCGGCGTTGTGAATATGGAATACAACCCGCACTACGAACATCTGGATGTGGGAAGTTACAGCGGGAATGGCGGTATTTTCCGCATGAAGTCGGATCTTGGGCAGGATAACAAGTCCGGTTTCGGAGACAAAGTCCATATAGACTCTTCTGCAGCCGGCGCTTCCGGGAAGATCCAGGTCCATGATGAGAGTTTCCTCACCGGCCAGGAAGTGACGGGGGAGAAGCATGAGCTCATGATCACCGATGACAGCGGGAAGGCCACCTTCACCGGACTCACCTTGGACGATGGGGGCCTCTGGGACGTGACGCCCACCATCCAGAACGGCAAGTATGTCCGTGAGGTGATGGGCTATGGCGATGCGAAGGATACGGAATGGTACCTGACGAAACTGCAGAGGACCATTAACCAGAGCACGAAGACCCTCCTCCATGCCACCGACAACACCTACGCCCTCTACCGGAATTCCATCGACACCCTCCGCCAGCGGATGGGGGAGCTCCGGTTCCGGGATAAGAAGGAAGACGTATCCGGCCTCTGGGCCCGGGATACCCACGGCGCCTACAGCGGCGACGGGGTGTACAGCAAGTACAACCGCCTCCAGCTGGGCTATGATTACGCGGCGAACCGGAAGAGCATCTACGGCTTCCTCTTCGAACGGGGCATCGGCAACCCGCGGTATGAAAACGGCAGCGGCAAGGACCACACCTTCGCCGGCGCCCTCTACGGCACCTGGTTCGGCGACTGCGGCTCCTACACCGACGTGGTAGCGAAAGTGGGCCGGGACGATACCACCCTTCACAGCTACGGAGAATGGCCGGACAGCGCCTCCTTCCGGACAAGGGAAGAAAGCCTGTCCATCGAGTACGGCAGGACCCATACCTTAAATAAAAAAGGCCTCTTCCTGGAACCCCAGGCCCAGGTTGTCTTCGGCCACCTGGACAGCAAAGACTACACCACCGGCCGGGGCAAGACAGTCCACATGGACAGTTTCAACAGCGCCATCGGACGGCTTGGCATCCTCCTGGGACAGAGAAAGACAGAAGGAAACCATCCCTTCGATTACTACGCCAAATTCTCGGTGCTCCATGAATTCGGCGGAAACCGGGACTACTACCTCACCGCCCCGGATGGAGAAACCATGACGACAAGCATGGACTACCGGGACACCTGGTACGAAGCGGGCTTCGGCGGCACCTACCGCATCAACGGCAGCACCTGCCTCTACGCTGATGGAGAAAGAGAATTCGGCGGCACCTGGAACAGGAAATGGCAGTGGAACGTGGGGATTCATTGGACGTTTTGAGAAAAGCAGAGTTGAGATTTGAGAGTTGAGTCCCCGCGGCTTTGCCGCAAACTTGCGCCCCCTCTCAGGCGAGAGTCCTGCATAGGACTCGAGATGCGCATGTCCTGCATAGGACATGCGAGCCAGCCGTAAGTTGGCACTTTTACTGCCCATTAAAGTGCCTTCCTTTTGTCGGCTGGCCGACCAATCAAAGTTGGCGCCTAGCCTGCCCATTAAGGCGCCTTCCTTTTGTGATTGACCCGGTGGAGAGGGCCACGAAGTGGCGCGGGGGTTACTGAACGTTTTAAGGAAGCACTGATTAAATCGTTGTCAGATTTCATTCTTGGATTTTTATGCAATGCGAGGAATAATCCGACGCGAATAGCGAGCTATTTAAGGAGGATTATGACGAAGCAGTGCATAAAAATCCTTATGAAATCTGACTCTGCGAATTAATCAGCGCTTCCTTAATACCGATAGCACACCCCTCTCGCTGCGCTCGCGTCGCCCCGGTGGGAAGCGACTCACTACGATTTGCGCGTCGCTAACGCTCCTCCAAATCGTGTTCGCTGCCACCTCAAGGGGACAAGGAATCCAGCGGCTGCGCCGCAGATCCATTAACCTCCCCTCTTTAGAGGGGAGGGGGCCCCGTTAGCGGTGGAGGGGTGGCCGCCGAAGGCGGCTGGACGGATGCGGGAAAACGGTGGGAGCGACTTCAGCGAGAGCCCCCTCCGTCTGGTCACAAAAGGAAGGCACTTTAATGTGCAGAAAAAGCGCCAACTTTGACCAGACTTGAACATCCTATGCAGGATGTTCACTCTGCGGGCACCTCCCCCATAGATGGGGGAGGTTATATCAGCAGATAAAAACAGCAGCATTTCTTAGGGGCTGCTGTTTTTATTATGCCAATTTCAGTATTGCGAGATGTTGGTTAGATTTGCATTGCACGTTTACGGGTATAGTCATAGTGGCTCAAGTGACTCAGGTGGCTCAGGGGATGGTGTGCCGCATCAAATTATATAGCGGCACAGATTATGTATTTCGCGGCTCCGCCGCCGGTTACAATACTTGCGGCGCTATATGAATTGTGCGCCGCACCTTCCCCTCGCCCGCAGGGCGTCCCCCTTGAGCCCCCTGAGCCACCTCCGCCACTATGACTGAAATCGCAAACATGCAAATGAACATCTGCCCATTAGCTCGCAATACCGCAAAAGGATGATTGGGCCATCCCTGTAAAAACTTCCGGTACTCTATGATTTGTATGCCTCAACTCTCATGGTCCGGTGTATAATAAAGATAAAAATGCAGTTTGGAATACGGCTGCATCTGGGAGGGCCCTATGGAGAGAGTGCGGCTTCATTCTGCAAAATGGAAAACGATTCTTTGGCTATGTATCCTCATTGTCCTGTTTGGGGGCATTTATTTCTATACCCATCGCAGCTCCCAAAGCGGTAAGAAACTTTCCGGCCGTCCCGGGGTGACGGTGGAGACTATGGAGCGGAAGGATATGATGAAGCGGGTGGTGCTGTCCGGGGAGACGGTGCCGAAGGCTTCGGTGGATATTTCGCCCAAGTATGCCGGCCGCATTGCGTCTATTAACGTGGACCTGGGGGACCATGTGGAGGCAGGGGATGTGCTTCTTACCCAGGATACGAAGGATATTTCCTTGTCCCTGGCGGCGAACCGGGCGGGCAGCGAGCAGGCTGCTGCCGATGCGGTGGAGAGCCGGTCTTCCTATGATGCGGGCACCATGAAGGCGCAGAGTGACTATGACAATGCCCTCACTACCTATGAGCGGTATGAGACCCTTTTCGGTGAAGGGGCGGTGTCCCGGCAGGAACGGGATGACAAGTACCGGGCCATGATGGAGGCCAAGGCAGCCCTGGAGAGTCTCACGGGCCAGGATGTGGGCGGCATTCCGGCGGTGATTGCCAGCAAGGAGGCGGCCGCATCGAAGGCGCAGTATACGGCGGACGCCCTGGCGGCCCAGAAGGAGGATATGACCATCCTGTCCCCCGTTTCCGGTACCATCGGCTACCGGAATGCGGAAGCAGGGGAATGGGCATCGGCAGGACAGAAGCTCCTGACCGTGGTGGATAACAGCAGCCTCTACATGGACTGCGCCGTGGCGGAGCAGGATATCGGGGCGCTCCGGGAAGGCATGGCGGTATCGGTGTCTATTGACTCTTTGGGCAAAGAGATAGAAGGTACCATTTCCTACATCAGCCCTGCCCTGGACGCTGCGAGCCATTCCTACAAGGTGCGGATTCTCCTTTCGGGAGGAGCCGACGGCCTGCGGGGCGGTCTCTTTGGCCGGAGCGAGGTGACGGCCCTGGAACGGAAGGATGCCATATACCTTCCCAAGGAGGGGGTCCTTGATAACAACGGGAAGAAATACGCCTTCCTGGTGGATGAAAACCATAAGGTGAAAAAGGTGGAGGTCACCACGGGTCTCTACAATGATGAGGATGTGGAAATCGTGAAGGGCATTGCCCCCGGCGACCACGTGGCGGTGACCAATATTTCCAAACTGAAGGACGGTATGACCGTGGATATCGAGGGAGGCAGTGTATGAACCGGTTCAATATGACCCGCTACTCCGTCACCCATCCCATCGGCATCGTGATGATCGTCCTCTTCTTTGTCACCCTGGGTCTTTACAGCTATTACCGCATGGGGGTGGAGCTTTACCCTAAAATCAATACGCCCTATGTGGTGGTGAGCGTCACTTACAGCGGCGCCGATGCGGAGTCTGTGGAGCAGCAGATTACAAAGCCTGTGGAGGATGCCCTTTCCTCCGTGTCCAATGTGAAGCACATTACTTCCAAATCAAGAACCGGGCGGTCCCAGGTGACACTGGAGCTGAACTTTGACGCCGACGTGGACGCGGCGGCGGTGGATGCATCCCAGAAGGTCAATGCCATCAGGAAGAGCCTTCCGGATGACGCCGATGATCCGGTGGTGGAAAAGAGAGATATGGACGCAGCGCCTATCCTGGATCTGGCGCTGGTGTCCTCCCATCCCCTGGATGAAATGTACTCCCTGGCCGACAACACTCTGGTCAACGATTTCACCAAGGCCGACGGCGTGTCGGATGTAGAACTTTCCGGCGGCAGGGACAGGGAAATTGCCGTAAAGGTAGACCGGGACAAACTGGCCTACTACGGCGTTTCCATGGATGATATCATTACCGCCCTGAAAAGGGAAAACAAGCTGGCTCCTGCCGGCTCTTCCTATACGGACCGGCGGCAGACCCAGATCCGTCTTAATGCCCAGTACCATTCGGTGGAGGACATCAAGAAAATCCATCTCACCGCAGGAAACGGCGATTCCATTCCCATCACCGCTCTGGGAGATGTGGTGCGGGAAGATAAGAAAGTGTCCCGTTATGCCCGGATTAACGGACAGGATGCCATCGGGATTTCCATTTATAAAAACAGCAACGCCAATCTGGTTTCCACCTCTGACGCCGTTATGACGGTACTGGAGCAGCTGAAGAAGGAATACCCGGACTATCAGTTTATCGTGGTCAACGATTCTGCCGCCTATGTAAGGACTGCCCTTCACAATACCCTGGGCACCCTGGTGGAAGGCCTCTTCACCACAGGCTTGGTGCTATTCCTCTTCCTCAGGGGCTGGCGGTCTGCGGCGGCGGTTATGATTGCCATTCCCACCTCCCTCATTGCCTCTTTCTTTGCCATGTACCTGGCAGGCTTTACCTTCAACATGATGTCCCTCATGGGCATGACCCTCTGTATCGGCATCCTGGTGGATGACTCCATCGTGGTTTTGGAAAATATCCACCGCCATCTGGCAAAGGGGGAAAGGCCGGAGGAGGCGGCGGTAAATGGCCGTATGGAAATCGGCATGGCGGCCATTGCCATTACCCTCTGCGACGTGGTGGTATACCTTCCTATTGCCTTCATGTCCAGCATGACCGGCCAGTTCTTCCGGCAGTTCGGCCTGACCATCGTCTTTGCCTCCCTCTTTTCCCTTTTCATTTCCTTCACCCTGACCCCCATGCTGGCCTCCCGCTTCTTCAAAAAAGGACTCACTGTGCCGGATACAAAGCTCTGGCGGGCGGTGGACAAATGGGAAAAGGGAGTGCAGGATTTCTACGGCGAAGCCCTGCACTGGAGCTTTTTCCATAAGAAGAAGCTTCTGGCAGGCACCGCTTTGTCCCTCTCCCTCTTTACGGCCATGGTGCCCCTGGGCATTATAGGCAGGGAATACATGCCCCGCACCGACGAGAGCGGTTTTAATGTGCAGATCAAGCTGCCCACCGACGCCAGCGTGGAGCGTACCGATAAGGTCACCACCCAGCTGGAGGATTATCTGTCCCAGGTGCCGGAGGCCTCCTACTATATGGCCATGGTAGGCGGCGGCACCGGCGTCAATTCCGGCCGTATCCGGGTTTCCCTGGAAAAACGAGAGGACCGGAGCCGTTCTATCTGGGAAATTACCGATGAAATGAGAAACTGGATTTCCCAAAACATTCATGACGGCGACGTGCGGATCAAGGAAGACCAGGCCTCTGTGTCCGGCACCTCCGGCGGCGGTCTGGGCCAGGGCGGCGGCGCCTTCCGTCTGGAGCTTCGGGGCAACAATATGCAGGACCTCATTGCCGCTTCAGAAAAGGCTGAAAATATGCTGAAAAACGGGGACTACGGCGTCACCGATGTGAGCTCCACCTACCAGGAGGGACTGCCGGAACTCTCCATCATCCCGGACAGGGATAAGCTCAAGTACTACGGTGTTACCGTAGGAAGCCTCTATGACACCCTGTCTTCCGCCATCAGCGGCAGCGGCGGAGGCGTCCTTCCCAACGACGTGAAGAATAACGGCAACGATACGGACATCAATGTCTATTTCAACGGCGGCGAGTCCTACAGAAAATCGGATCTGGCAGCCATTCCGGTGGAAACGAAAAAAGGCATGGTTCACATATCCGATGTGGCTGAGATCAAAGATGAAGAAGGGCCTATTACCATCAACCGCACCGACAAGCAGCGGTCCATCATTATCGGCGGCAATCCCGGCAGCCGTCCCTTAAGCCAGGTCATCAGCCAGGTCACCGACGACCTGAATGAGGCAGGACTGCCCCAGTCCGTCAGCTTCCGCTTCTCCGGACAGGCGGACAGCATGAATGAAAGCTTCCGGGAACTCCTGGGAGCCCTCCTCATGGGCATGGTGCTGGTCTACATGATTCTATCCGTGCTCTATGAGTCCGCCAAGACATCCTTCATCCGCATGTTTTCCCTGCCCTTCGGCCTCATCGGCTCCCTTTTCTTCCTCTTCCTCATGAATGATTCCCTTAACATTTACTCCATGATCGGTATTATCGTCATGGACGGCGTGGTGGCGAAAAACGGCACCCTCCTTCTGGATTATACCTTAACCCTCATGCACACAAAGGGCATGAATCCAAAAGATGCGGTGATAGAAGCGGGAAAGACAAGGCTCCGTCCTATCCTCATGACCACCTTCACCATGATTGTAGGCATGCTGCCTACGGCCCTGGCGGTGACGGCGGGGGCGGAAACAAGAAGCTCCATGGCCTGGGTCATTATAGGCGGCCTTCTCACCTCCACCATCTTCACCCTTCTCGTCATGCCCATGATTTTCCTTTTCTTTGAAAACCATTCCTTCTTTCATTTCCTGAAAAAGGAAGCAGCAGGGAAATAGGATAGCGAAATGATTTTCCCGGGAAATGGACTTCCCGGGATTTTCTATTTTCCTATAAGAGAGACTTCACAAAAGATATATAGAATCTTTTCAATTTATATGATAAAATAAAAGGGATGAGATTTTATTTTTTAGAAATCAGGTGAACTATGCACATTTTTATGACTAACGATGACGGATTCGAGTCTCCCGGACTGATTGAAATGGCAAAGAAACTGTCCGCTTTAGGCCGGGTCACCGTCATTGCACCGAACCGGGGCAGAAGCTCCTGCTCCTCTTCCCTGTCCCTTCAGACCTACCTCCGTATGTGGCACAAGGAAAGCTATGGAGACAATATTTCCGTCCTTTCCTGCAACGGCACCACCGCCGACTGCTGCAAGCTGGCCCTGGAACACTGGCTCAGGAACGATATGCCGGATCTGGTGGTATCAGGTATCAATAACGGCTACAACAGCGGCACCGACTGCCTTTACAGCGGCACCGTAGCCGGCGCGCTGGAAGGGGCGGTCTTCGGCATTCCCTCCATGGCCATTTCCGCAGAAACCATTAAGGATAAGGAGTTTCTGGAAGAGGCATCCTCCTTTGCCTTGGAAGTGGTAAAGAAATATTTCGTAGATGAAAAATACAAAGGCACCCTGAGCCTCAACATGCCGAAGGAGGGAAAGGGACTTTCCTTTGCAAATCTGAAAGTGGCAAAGCTGGGAGTGCAGCGCTATGAAAACGCCATCCGTGAAATGAAGGATCCCTCGGGCCACCTGGGCTTCTGGCTTTCCGGAAAAATGCTGCCCGATGCAGCGCCGGACACCGACGTTTTCTGGATTCACCGCGGCTATCCTACCCTGACGCCCCTGACCTGGAACATGACGGACCGGGATGCTTTGGAAAAAGTGAGAGCTTCCATCCAATAAAAAAGTATTAAAAAAACAGCCCTCGGGCTGTTTTTTTAATGGCTTTTTTTCGTGGGACAGGGAACCTTGCCCACCCTTGCGTCTTCCAACTATGGGTACAAGTGGGATGCCTTCCAACGGGGCAGAGGGGGACCGCGAAGCGGTGGAAGGGGGCCGACTGAAAGGCGGCACTATAAAACTGCGGCGAAGCCGCCACCACAACCCTCAGCCCGTCAGGGCTGTCGCCCCCTGAGCGAAGCGATACACAACCCGCCGCCATTAGGCGGCCACAACCCTCGGGGCGCAGCCTCGTCAACCCTCACACCGCAGGTGTGTCCAAAGGCGAAGAAATCAGTTCTCCCAGAGCTTGTGCAGGCAGGGTTCCACCTGCACCCCTTCCCGGTAATCACTGCCCTGCTCATAGGTGTATTCGATGGCGTAGGACAGGAAGGAGGCTGCTTTCTTCACAGCGTCCGCCAGGCTCTTACCCTGAAGGAGGGCGCCTGTTACTACGCTGGTGAAAAGATCGCCAGTGCCGCAGGTGGCAAAAGGAATGCGTTTGACCTTGTAGTCAGTGTAGGTGCCTTCGTTGGCATCAAAGCAGGCAATGCGGATGGTGTCATTATCCGATGGCACACTGGTAATAACCACCTGCCGGGGCCCTTTGGCGGCGAGTTCATGGGCAATGGAAAGAAGTTCATCGGTAGTGACCGGCTTATCTTCATAGGGCCTATCCGTCAGAAGGCAGGCCTCCGTATAATTTGGCGTCACCACTGTGGCAGCACTGATGAGTTTCTTCATTTCCGGCACAATGTCCGGCTTGAAAACGGGATAGAGCTTTCCATCATCCGCCATAGCCGGGTCCACCACTACCAGCGTATCCTTCCCGGCAAAACGGGAAATGGCGTCAAGCACTACAGCAATCTGCCCGGCATCTGCCAGAAAACCGCTGTAAATGGCATCATAGGAAAGACCCAGCTTCTGCCATTTATCCATAAATTCCTTCATATGAGGTGTGAAATCGGAAAAGGTGAAATCACCGTAGGTGAGATTATTACTGAAAATGGCAGTGGGGAAGGGATTCACCTGGAACCCCATGGCGGAAATCACCGGCAACGCCGCCGTAAGAGAGCAGCGCCCGAAAGCGCATAAATCATGAATGGCGAGAACGCGTTTAGTAGACATAGTTACCTCCTGTTAAGATGGAATACCTGTATTGTACCTGTCTTCTGGATATTCGTAAATCACCAAATTATAAAGAAAAGATATGACCAGAAATGTCGGCTGCCGGCTGTCGTCTATCCGCTGTCCCATGACCGCTGTTCGCTTACCGGTGTGGGCCTTCCCGCCTCCCGCTGTTATCCTGAGCGAAGGATTTCGGTACATGGCACTTATGAAACATTCGTCAATAAATACTCGTCGGCGGGAAGGCACCGATTATGAGTTAATCTGCAGACCAATCTCCAATCCCCAATCCCCATTCCCCATTCCACTGTCTCACTGCCCCCTTGACAGGGGACCCCAGGGGGGTGTAGTATTATAGCCGTTAAAGGTAAAAGATAAGAATTCTCAATAAGTGAGGCTATTATGAGCGAAGAAAAAGAAATGGAAAACTGCGAATGCCGTCATACCCAGAGGACGGAGAAGGAAAGAAAAATCCTGATGACCAGGCTGAAGACGGTGGAAGGCCAGATCCGGGGCATTGAAAAAATGGTAGAAAACGACGCCTACTGCCCTGACATCGTCATGCAGGTATCTGCCGTCACCAATGCGCTGAACAGTTTCAACAAGCTCCTCCTTGCCGCCCACATCCGGGGCTGCGTTACCGAAGATATCCGGGAAGGCAAAGAAGACAAGGTGGATGAGCTCTGCAGTATGCTGCAGAAAGTGATGAAATAAAAATTTCATCTGTCAAAATCATAGAAAGATGGTGATAGAATGAGTGAAAATAAATGCCAGTATATGGTCACCGGCATGACCTGCGCCGCCTGCCAGGCCCATGTGGAAAAGGCGGTGAGCAAAGTGCCGGGGGTGGACAGCGTCACTGTGTCCCTCCTCACCAATTCCATGTCCGTAGCAGGCAGCGCACCGGCCGCTGCCGTGGTGAAGGCGGTGGAGCAGGCCGGCTACGGGGCAAAGCCCATGGGTGAGGCATCCGGCCGCCAGTCAAAGCTGGAAGCGGAGAAGGAAGCTCTGGAGGACCATGAAACGCCGAAGCTCAAAAGACGGCTTCTCCTTTCCCTCATTTTCCTTTTCATCCTCATGTACTTTACCATGGGCCACAATATGCTGGGACTTCCGGTGCCGTACTTCCTGAATCATAACCATCTGGGCCTTGCCCTGACCGAAATGATTCTCGCTCTTATTGTGATGGCCGTGAACCGTGCCTTCTTCATATCGGGATTCAAATCCCTTTTCCACGGCAGTCCCAATATGGATACCCTGGTAGCCCTGGGCTCCTCCGTATCCTTCCTCTGGTCTCTCTATGTTTTCTACAAAATGACCTGGCTCATAACGGAAGGGGCATCGAATATGGCCATTATGCCCCTCTTCCATGATCAGCTTTACTTTGAGTCCGCCGCCATGATTCCCGCCCTCATTACGGTGGGAAAACTGCTGGAGTCCATTTCCAAAGGCCGTACCACCGACGCCCTGAAAAGCCTCATGAAAATCGCGCCGAAAACGGCCAGAGTAGAAAGGGAGGGGAAGGAAATCCTCATTCCGGTGGAAGAGGTAGCCAGAGGAGACATTTTCCTCGTGAAGCCCGGCGAATCAGTGCCGGTGGACGGTGAAATCATGGAAGGAGAAACGGCGGTGGACGAATCCGCCCTGACCGGCGAATCGGTGCCGGTGGATAAGAAACCGGGAGACCGGGTGAGCGCCGCCACCATGAACACCAATGGTTTTATCCGCGCCCGGGCCCTCCGGGTAGGGGAAGATACCACCTTCGCCCAGATTATCAGCATGGTGAGCGACGCCGCCGCCACCAAGGCCCCCATTGCCCGCATTGCAGATAAGGTATCCGCTGTCTTCGTTCCGGCGGTGATTCTCATTGCCATTCTTGTCTTTGCTGTATGGATTGTGCTGGGAGCTCCCGTATCCACCGCCCTGGAATACGCCATCTGCGTCCTCGTCATTTCCTGCCCCTGCGCCCTGGGCCTCGCAACCCCTGTGGCCATTATGGTAGGAAACGGCATGGGAGCAAAAAACGGCATCCTTTTCAAAACCAGCGAAGCCCTGGAAAACGCAGGGAAGATTGACATCGCCGTCATGGATAAAACAGGCACCATTACAGAAGGAAAACCCCAGGTCACCCATATCGTTCCGGCGGAAGGAGTGACGGGAAAAGAACTTCTGGAAAAAGCCTACACCCTGGAAATGAAATCGGAGCACCCGCTGGCCCGGGCTGTCGTTTCCTATGGAAATGAAAAGGGAGTAGAAGCGCTGCCCCTCACCGATTTCAAAATCCTTTCCGGCCACGGCCTGGAAGGCACCTGCCACGGCAAAAAACTTTCCGGCGGCTCCGGCGCCTATATTTCCACCATCGCTTCCATGGGAAATATGAAGAATAAAGCGGAAAAGCTGGCAGAAGAAGGCATGACACCCCTCTTCTTTGCAGAAGAAGGAAAGATCCTGGGCCTCATCGCCGTGGCTGATGTAATCAAGAAAGACTCTGCAGAAGCCATCAGGCAGCTGAAACACATGGGCATCCAGGTGGTCATGCTCACCGGCGACAACGAAAAGACCGCCGCCGCCATGGCGAAAAAGGCAGGCGTGGATCACGTGATTGCCGGCGTCCTTCCTGACGGCAAGGAAGCGGTAATCAAAAAACTGCAGGCCTATGGCAGAGTGGCCATGGTAGGCGACGGCATCAACGACGCCCCGGCCCTCATGAAGGCCGACACGGGCATTGCCATCGGCGCCGGCACCGACGTGGCCATCGACTCCGCCGACATTGTCCTTATGAACTCCCGCTTAACCGACGTCGCCGCCGCCGTGCGCCTGTCCCGGGCAGTCCTCAGGAATATCCATGAAAACCTGTTTTGGGCCTTTGCCTACAACCTGCTCCTTATCCCCCTGGCCGCCGGCCTCTATCCCGGCGTTCAGATGAATCCCATGTGGGGTGCCGCCGCCATGTCCCTCTCCAGCTTCACCGTATGCATGAACGCCCTCCGTCTTAACCTCTTCCCTGTCCACGATGCGTCCCATGACCGGAAGAAAAAGACAAGAGCCATGCCGGACTGGAAGGAGATTTCCGGAAACAGCGCGACAAAGGGAGAAGAAGCGATTCCTAAAGAAAACAGGGCGGAAGTACTGGTGGAAGGCATGATGTGTGAAAACTGCGAAAACCACGTGAAAAAAGCCCTGGAATCCCTGCCCTTCATCAAAGAAGCCAAAGCGGACCATACCACAGGCCGCGTATCCATTACATACAGCTCACAACCCGACGAGGCCGCCATGAAAGAAGCGCTGGCCAAGGCGGATTATGAATATAAAGGCATCACATTTCCAAAGGAGGAAACAAACATGAAAGAAACAGTTAAAATCGAAGGCATGATGTGTAATCATTGCGAAATGGCAGTGAAAAAAGCACTGGAAGCCCTGGACGGAGTGGAAAAGGCCGACGTATCCCACGAAAAAGGCACCGCCGTCCTCACCCTGGACAAGGCAGTGGCTGACGGAGATATTAAAAAAGCCATCGAAGACAAAGACTACACCTTCGTAGGCATTGAAAAATAAAGGAAATAGGAAAAAGGGGCTGTGAAAAAATGATTTACATTTTTTCACAGCCCCTTTTTTATACAGAAATTCTCACGGAAATTGGCCAAATGACAGTCCGCTTCCTGCCTCTACGTTATTTCGAGCGATGCTGCATGTGGTTATGGATGATCATGCCTTTTGTTCTATTGAGACTCTGAGTCCCGCAATCTTCTGCTGCCATGCTGCCTGTACGATTGAGAAGTGATATTTTTTCATGTCTTCTTGGGAGACAAGAAAAAACCAGCCTGCAAAGCAAGCTGGTTTTTGGTGCCGGAGGCGGGACTTGAACCCGCACGATGTTGCCATCGCCAGATTTTGAGTCTGGTGCGTCTGCCATTCCGCCACTCCGGCATATCGGTAATTATTTTATCATATGGAATCATGTATCGTCAATGAAAAAGTGGGAGTATAAGTGGGAGAGTGGGAGGAGGTAAGTGGGACAGTGGGAAAGTAGGATAGTGAGACAGTGGGGATGGAGGCAGGAAGGAGAGAGCGTAACGTAGTCTGACGTCTGATTTCTGACGTCTAACGTCTAATCTACGCCCTTATCTTCCGTCGCCTGCGGCGACACCCGCTGGCCGGGCTTTAAGGTGTTCGCTTTGTGTGTGCACAGCGAACTGGATTTGTAGGGGAGCGTAGCGACCTGAAAATCCAGTGAGTCGTTCCCCTGTGGGGCAGGCTATGCTCATATATTAGCCCGGCTCAGAAATCCTCTGCAGGATTTCTGCCTTCCTAAGGAAGGAGGCTCTGGCACTACGCCATGCAGCACTTGTAAAATAAAAGTAAATCCCGTAACGTAGGCTCCTTTCTCAGAAAGGAGCTGGGCGAAGCCCTGAGGAACACCGAAAAGTCAAGAGATACTTTATGCATCACATTAGGCCCCTCTGGGGCCTCGGCTTTTCTACGAAAAGCCTGCTATCCTCCGTCGCCTACGGCGACACCTCCTTCCAAAGGAAGGAGGCTAAAAACTGCGGCGGAGCCGCCACCATAACCCTCGCGGCCGAAGGCCGCGTCAAACTTAAGAACCCTCCGGCCCGGAGGGCCGGTCAATCTTAAGAACCTTTCAGCGCCCAAGGGGCGCTGAACTCTTTTGAACCTCTTGTCCCGCTGTGTTATGATGGATGTATCCTTTTCAAGGGAGATGAGAATGTGAATATAAAGCTGGTGCTGCTGGGGCTTCTGGCCTTGTTCAGTCTGTATCGTTTGTATGAACATAATGATTTCATGACGCTCTGTGCCACGGTGATTGTGGTGGCGGCTTTTGTGCTGTCGGCTCTTCATCTGTGGCGCCGGCGGGAGTAATATTCTTTTGGGAGACATGGTTCATCTCATGAATCGTGCTGACCGAAGGTTTTGTAAAGGAGGGGTTTCTTTTGCATTGCAGAGAGTTGGCTGAAAAGGAAAGGGACACGGTGATTTCACTGCGCCGCCATTTCCATGAAAATCCTGAGCTTTCCCAGAAAGAGTTCAAGACCATGGATTTCATTGAGAAGTTCCTTCATGATCTTGGCATTGAAACGGTACGGGTGCCTCATGGCGGGGTATTCGGTTTTATTGACAGCGGGAAACCGGGCTGGACGGTGCTCATGCGGGCGGATATCGACGCTCTTCCCATCAGAGAAGACCCCGAGAATCTGTCAAAGGAGAGGGTGTGCATTTCCAAAAACGAGGGGGTTATGCATGCCTGCGGCCATGACGGTCATATGGCCATGCTCTTGACGGAGGCCAAAATTCTTTCTCTTCATAAGGATGAATGGGAAGGGAAAGTGGTGCTCATGTTTGAGGAAGCGGAGGAAATGGGGGAAAGGGGTATTGCGCCTATGCTCCGGTATCTCCGCGACCATCATATCCATGTGGATACCTGTTTCGGCACCCATGTGAAATGGGATCTGCCGGCGGGGAAGGTGGGCATTCTTTACGGCACCACCATGGCCGGCGCTTATTTCTTCCGCGTCAAGCTCCACGGGAAGAGCGGCCACGGTTCCCGGCCTGATATGGCGGTGAGCCCCATCGAATGCTTTGTTTCCATTGCTTCCGAGCTCCGTTCCTATCGCATGCGGGTAACGGCGCCCACAGACAGTTTCACCTATTCCTTCGGTTCTGTGGAGGCGGGCCATGAACCGAATATCATCCCTTCGGAGCTCATGTTTGCAGGCACTGCCCGGTGCACGAAGAATGAGGATGGCCTGGCTTTCCGTAAGACTCTTTTGGAAGTGACGAAGAATACGGCTGCCCTTCACGGCTGCACGGTGGAAGTGGTGGAGGACCAGTATTTCCCGGTCACCGTGAATACGAAGGAATGCGTGGATCTGGCGAGAAAAGCAGTTACAGAACAGCTGGGAGAAGGGGCTGTGGACAAAGACTGCCCCATGTGGATGGCTACGGAGACTTTCTCCATTACCGAATCCACCTGGCCGGGGGTGTTCTTCTTCACCGGCATTTATGACAAAGACGTGGGAAGCGGAAGCCCCCACCACACGCCGAAATTCGATATCGCCGAAGAAGGCCTGGTCACCGGCGTGGCAGCGGCCCTCTCCTATGTGACGGCGGTGCTGAAGGAAAAGCCGGCGTGCCCGTCCTTCCATGCCGTGGATCTGGAAAGCATGCTGCAGCTGACGGAATGATTTATGAAAAAGGCTTTGAGGAAATGGACATCGTTTTCTCAAAGCCTTTTTTGTGCTTATAAGGTTTCACGTCCGGCATGGGACGATGTGCATCATCTCAACAGGAAACGATTGGCGAACAGTTTCCTGTGCGGCATGGGACGATGTGCATCATCTCAACAGGAAACTATTGGCGAACAGTTTCCTGTGCGGCATGGGACGATGTGCATCATCTCAGCAGGAAACGATTGGCGAACAGTTTCCTGTGCGGCATGGGACGATGTGCATCATCTCAACAGGAAACGATTGGCGAACAGTTTCCTGCCCGGCATGGGAGCAATGTGCATCATCTCAGTAGGAAACGATTAGCGAACAGTTTCCTGTCCGGCGTGTGAACAATGTGCATCATCTCAACAGGAAACGATTGGCGAACAGTTTCCTGCCCGGCATGGG
>NZ_CALGPS010000181.1 GCF_937959425.1 uncultured Dialister sp. | reverse complement strand
ACTCGGGGGTGGGGGGACCACGTAGTGGTGGAAGGGGGCGCCGCCGCAGGCGGCCGGTTCCCCTAGGGGAGCACTGATTAATTCATAGAGTCTACTTTCATAAGAATTTTTATGCACTGCTTCGTCATGAAGCTCCTTAAATAGCTTGCTATTCGCGTCGCCTCATTCCTTGCATTGCATAAAAATTCAAGAATGAAAGCAGACAGTGATTTAATCAGCGCTTCCTTAGCACGTAACGCTGACTTTATACTCATCGCCCGACAGGGCGATACCTCAACCCTCAACCCTCGGGCCGGAGGGCCGTCGCCCCCTGAGCGTCAGCGAACACAACCCGCCTGCGCCAGCAGGCCATAACCTTTGGGGCCGATAGGCCCCGTCAACCTTTCCATGGCCCTCCCTTGAACCCGGGCCGCTCTGCGGCCCCAAAAATACAAAATCCCTTTCCACATCCCTGTCCCATGGGGTATAATGATATGACGCTTATTTTATTTTTGAGGTGAAACATGACTGATTTGGAAGAAATCAAAAGACGCCGCACCTTTGCCATCATCTCCCACCCCGATGCCGGCAAGACGACGCTCACTGAAAAACTGCTGCTTTACGGCGGAGCCATTCATCTGGCCGGCTCCGTCAAAGCAAGAAAGACAGCCCGCTATGCTGTTTCCGACTGGATGGAAATCGAAAAGCAGCGCGGCATTTCCGTTACCAGCTCCGTGCTCCAGTTCGACTACCAGGGCTGCCGCATCAATATCCTGGACACCCCAGGGCATGCGGACTTTTCTGAAGATACCTACCGCACCCTCATGGCGGTGGACTCCGCCGTCATGGTTATTGACGTGGCCAAGGGCGTAGAAGCCCAGACGAAGAAACTCTTCAAGGTCTGCTCGGACCGGGGCATTCCGATTTTTACCTTTGTCAATAAAATCGACCATTTTGGCAAGAACCCCTTCGACCTGATGGCGGACATTGAAGATGTGCTGGGTATCCGTTCCTGCCCCATGAACTGGCCTATCGGTGTGAATGGCGATTACACCGGCATTTACGACAGGGAAACGGAAATGTGCCATCTTTTCGTGAAGGACAATGCCCACGGCGTAAAGAAGCTGGAAGTGATTTCCGGCAAAATGGATGACGAAAATATCGTTTCCCACCTGAGTCCTGAAATTATCCAGTCCCTGAAGGATGATCTGGAACTTCTGGATGAAGCAGGGGACCCCTTCGACGCGGAAAAAGTGGCCAAAGGAGAACTGACCCCCATGTTCTTCGGCTCTGCCATGACCAATTTCGGCGTACAGCCTTTCCTGGAAAAATATCTTGAACTGGCGCCGCCGCCGGAACCGAGAAAAACACTGGAAGGCACCATTTCCCCGGAAGATCCCAATTTCTCCGCCTTCGTTTTCAAAATCCAGGCGAACATGGATCCCAAGCACCACGACCGGGTGGCCTTCATGCGCATCTGCTCCGGCGTCTTTGAAAAGGGCGTCAGCGTCCTTCACCGCCAGAGCGGTAAAATGATCCGCCTCTCCCAGCCCCAGCAGTTCCTGGCCACCGAAAGGCAGACCGTAGAAAAAGCATATCCCGGCGACATTATCGGCGTTTTCGACACCGGCGAACTGGGCGTAGGCGATACGGTGTGCGAAAAGAAACATCCCGTCACTTTCATCGACTTCCCCGTGTTCCCGCCGGAACTCTTCGCCCGCCTTTCCCCGGAAAGCAGCATGAAGAGGAAACAGTTCCTGAACGGCGTTACCCAGCTGGCCCAGGAAGGGGCCATCCAGGTGTACAAACAGCCCTACATTATGGAATCCTTCATCATTGGCGCTGTAGGCCAGCTGCAGTTTGAAGTGATGAAATACCGTCTTGAGAACGAATACAACGTATCGGTGAATCTGGAACCATTAGGCTTCACCGCCGCCCGCTGGACCGAAGGCGACGTACCGCCGGAAGAACTGGTAGGCATCGACAACGCCATGGTGGTCTACGACCGCCGCGAACGGCCGGTATACCTCCTGCCCAACGCATGGCAGGCAGGCTGGCTGGCCCAGAGAAATCCAAAGGTAAAATTCCTCGAAAGCCCGCCCCTTGGTGTGGCAGAACTGGAAGGACACTGATAAAAAGCAGCAGAACCAAAGAGGCTCTGCTGCTTTTTTCGTAGGTATATCGGAGCAGCCGGATAGAGGGCTTTTGCACTTCGCCATGCAGCACTGATGGCGCAAAAGGAAATCCTGTAATTTGGCTCCTTCCTTTGGAAGGAGCTGCCCGATAGGGCTGAGGATAGGCCTTTGCGCAGCAAAGGCGCCGCCGTAAGGCGGCATTTCACGGATGAGTCATTAGGCCCTTTCAGTGCCTCGGATTTTTGAGGGGAGCACTGATTCAGTCGCAGAATCAGATTTCATAAGCATTTTGGTCCAATACTGCGTCATAAGCCTCCTTAAATAGCTTTAGCTATTCGCGTTGGCTTATTCCTTGTATTGAACCAAAATGCAAGAATGAAATCTGATAACGATTGAATCAGCGCGCCCCTTACGAAAGGCCTGCTATCCTCCGTCGCCTACGTCGCCACCCCCTTCCAAAGGAAGGGGGCTCTGGCTCTTCGTTATGCAGCACTGGTGACACAAATGGGAATCCCGTAACGTAAGGCTCCTTCCTTTGGAAGAAGCTCCGCGGAGCGGTGAGGATAGGCCTTTCTCCAGCAAAGGCGCCGCCATGGGCGGCATTTTACGAATGAGTCAAATCAGGCCCCTGCGGGGCCTCGGCCTTTCTGCGAAAGGCCTGCTATCCTCCGTCGCCTGCGGCGACGCCCCCTTCCAAAGGAAGGGGCGCTGGCTCTTCGTTATGCAGCATGGGTGACACAAAAGCAAATCCCGTAAAGCCCTTGCCCACCCCTATTTAAGGGGTGGGTGGCGAGTGCAGCGAGCCGGAAGGGGTTAGCCGCAAGGCTGCATAAAATTCATTGCCCGTAGGGCAATCCATAACCCTCGCTCGCAAAGCGGGCGTCAAACCCAAGAACCCTCTGAACCCTTTGAACCCTGCCACGCGGTGGCTTCATGGGCGATACCACAACCCTCAGCGGCGAAGCCGCTGTCAAACTTAAGAACCTTCGGGGCCGGCAGGCCCCGTCAATCTTAAGAACCTTCAGCCCCGAAGGCCCCGTCCCCTTTGGTGGCTGACGCCACCACCTTTACCCAAAGGGAAGCGTGTCACACGATTCTCAGGTCGCTCTGCTCCCCTACGAATCGTGTTCCCTTGCCACCCCGCAAGCGGGGGAACAATAAAAGGAGGAGCGAAACCTCTGTACATGCCACACATCGCCCCCATACTCTATGATTCCATATAGTCATATATTGCATGAAAATGGTATAATATCCTAAATGGCGGAAAAGGCGGTGAGATAATGGCCAGGCGCAGGGGACTGAAGAAGTGGGACCGGGTGACGGTGGAAGGCTGGCTCAGGCTGATGGGCGATACATCGGTGATGAGTCATCTGATGATGGAAATTTTCGGCCGTCTTTACGATTCCACGGACCATATGGACAACGGGAAGAGCATAGCCTCTGCCCTCCATATGGAGTACCGGGCCCTGAATTCTGCGGTAGGCTGGGCGGGGACGAAAATCCGGGAGATGGTGGAGAAGGGTCTTGTGCCGGTGTATCCGGAGGAGAAAAAGGAAACCCTGGCCGCTTCTTCCCTGGTGCAGGAAAGTCTCGGGGAGGCGTCTTTGGAAGAGAAAGCGCCGGAGACTCCAAAGGCCATGGCGCCCTGGGAGTATGTATTTGACGGGGCGGAAGGGGATAACGGCGTTTATTTCTGGATATTGAAGCCGGAGGCAGCTTCCGCCTACCGGGAAATCCGGGAGGCGGGAAGCCGGGAGATCGCGTCGATTTCCAAAATTCTGGAGGATGATGAAACGGCGGATGAGGTGGAGGAAAGTCTCTTTTCTCTTCCTTCCGATGATACGGTGCGGTCCATCCGTCGGCTGCTGGAGAGGGAGCGTTATTTCCAGCGGAAATCCTTCCGCCTTGCCCATCCCTGCTGTGTGGTATGCGGGGCGGACCGGATTTCCCTCCTGAAGGCTGTACCCTATGGAGAAAAGGGGACGGCGGAGCGGGGGCTCCTTTTCTGTCCCACCCACGGTACTCTTTTTGCAGCCCATTTGATTTCTTATAACAGTAAAGGGGAGCTCCTTGTTTCAGACAGGCTGTCGGAGGAGGAGCGGGCCCTGTTTCATCTGACGGCGGGGGAGAAGGCCCACGGGTCTTTTGTACGGCGCCGCATGGCAGAACATCGGAAGGTTTTTAACCGGGAAGGCGGGAAAAGGAAATGATTTTATCGGGCAGGGAAATCGTAAGACATATGGGGGAAGAAATTATTATCGAACCCTTTGATATGAGCAAGGTGAACCCAAACAGCTATAACCTTACGCTGGCTGACGAACTCATGGTTTATGAAAATCATGAGCTGGACATGAAGAAAAGAAATGAGGGAAGGCTTCTCCATATTCCGGAGGAGGGCATCGTGCTCCAGCCCAATAAGCTTTATCTGGGACGGACCAGGGAGTACACGAGGACGAAATGCTTCGTGCCCATGCTGGAGGGGCGCTCTTCCATCGGCCGTCTGGGCCTTTTCATTCACGTCACCGCAGGATTTGGCGATGTAGGCTTTTCCGGCTACTGGACGCTGGAAATGTTCTGCGTGCAGCCCATCCGCATTTACGCAGGCGTGGAAATCTGCCAGATCTATTTCCATACCGTTCTCGGGGAAGCGGACAGCTATAACGGAGGTAAGTATCAGAACAATCAGGGGATTCAGCCCAGCCTCCTTTACAAAGATTTCGAAAAGTAGTATTATAATGGTAAGTTTATAACACATGGGGCGAAGAAGCTGCAGCTGACGTATAGGTTTTTCCTATGCGCCGGGCTGCTTTTTTATTTCACCCTTTGTGGCATTGGGAAAGGACGGAGGGAATTTCAAGGAGAACCGGCTTTTCCATTTTGAGGGTATTTAAGGAGGACAGTATGATGAAGAAGGCATTGAAAAAACTGATGGTAGCAGGTGCATTTTGTCTGGCTGGTACAGCTCTTCTTGCAGGCTGCGGCGGCAGCTCCGGCTCCGGATCCGCCTCTGCAGGCGGCAAACAGTTCCTGAATATCGCCACCGGCGGCACTGCAGGCACCTATTATCCCCTGGGCGGCGCTCTGGCAGAACTTTTGAACCAGAACATTAAAGGCATGAACGCATCTGCCCAGTCCACCGGCGCATCCGTAGCCAATGTAAATATGCTGAAGGACGGTTCCGTAGATATTGCGTTCATCCAGAACGATATCGCCTACTATGCAGCCAACGGCAAGGAAATGTTCAAGGACAACAAGATGGACAACATCCGCGGCCTGGCTGCCCTCTATCCGGAAACCATCCAGTTCGTTACCACCCAGGATAAGGGCATCAAGACTGTAGCAGACCTGAAGGGCAAGAAGGTCGCCGTCGGTGCATCCGGCTCCGGCGCCGAAGCCAATGCCCGCCAGATTCTGGAAGCCTATGGCATTACCTATAATGATATTGACGTACAGTACCTCTCCTTCGGCGAAGCTGCCAACGCCCTGAAGGACGGCAACGTAGATGCAGGTGTGGTAGTAGCAGGCTTCCCGACCGCCGCTATCCAGGATCTGGCTGCCAATAAATCCGCTGCCATCGTCAACATCGATCCGAAGATTGTTGACCAGCTCATGCAGAAATATCCATACTACACCAAGATGACCATTCCGAAGGGCACCTACCCCGGACAGGATGAAGACGTAAACACCGTAGCCGTGAAGTGCGTCATCGTAACCACCGACAAACTGAGCGACGATCTGGGCGAACAGATTGTAAAGGCCATCTATGAACATCTGGACCGTATGAAAGCTGCCCATGCCGTAGGCAAGTACATCACCAAGGATACCGCCCTGGAAGGCATGTCCGTGAAGATGAATGCAGGCGCTGAAAAGTACCTGAAGGCTAAATAAGGAAGAATCCCCAACGGATCCATACCTTGCATAGAAAGGAGGGAGAACGGGCCTTACTGGGGTCCGTTCTCGCTTTCATGAAGAAACAGAAAAATGGGAAGCTGGAAACAGTGATTATCATCTTCGGTATCATCGTGGCCCTGGTCACAGGAGTGGGCGGCTGGTACATCCGCATGCCCTTCCTCTTTGCCCAGACCGCTGACGGAATCATTATGAGGCAGAGGGTGGACGCCGGCACGCCGGTCACCCTTGCCTACCACCATTCCGTTCAGAAAACCATGATTTACGAATACCTGGAAGTGAACAAGATAGCAAACGGATTTGTCCTCAAGTCCACCAAGTATCAATCTATGGGGGTGGGGCTTCCCTTTTCCGCTGACGAGGGAAAGTTCCGGGAAGAAGACGGCTGGTTTATTCTGGATGACATCAACCGGAATTACCCCGAGCTGTCCATCCGCAACGGAGTGACAAACCATGGCGTCCTCACTGTGGGCGACAAAGACTACAACCTGGATGAAATGGTTCCTCTGGGAAAAGAAATGAAGCTATATGTGGCACCGCTTTACAAAGGGTGGTACATGAAAAAAGAAATTAGGAGTTGATTATATTGGCTGATTTAGAAAAAAAGGGAACACCTGCCGGAGACAACACGCCGGTAGATGGAAAACTGACTGATGAACTGCAGGAAAAGCTGAAATCCCTGGACAAAGAGTCAAACACCATGGAATATGCAGGCATCTGCGGCAAAATCGTAGCTGCCATCTGCATCTGCTTTTCACTCTTCCAGATTTATACCGGTATCTTCGGTACCCTGGACGCCATGATCCAGCGCTGCGTCCACCTGTCCTTCGGTATCTGCCTGGTATTCCTCCTCTGCCCTACGAAGAAATCCTGGGTTAAGGGCGGACGGTTCCATCCTATTGATATCCTCTTCACCGTACTGGCAGTTATCCCGCCGGTATACATCCTGGTGAACTACCAGCAGCTCATTCTCCGCGCCGGCACCGTTACACCTACCGACGCCGTGGTGGGCCTCCTGGGCATGGTGATGGTACTGGAAGCTGCCCGCCGTATCGTAGGTCTTCCTATCGTCATCGTAGTTCTCTGCTTCCTGCTTTACGGTTTCCTGGGACCCTACATGCCCGGGCCCCTGGCACACAGAGGACTCACCATCAACCAGATGGTAGGACACCTCTTCTTCACCACTGAAGGCGTCTTCGGTATTCCCCTGGGCGTATCGTCCACCTTCATCTTCCTCTTCATCCTCTTCGGTGCTTACCTGGAAAAAACAGGCCTTGGCAAATTCTTCATTGATATCGCCAACGCCCTGGCCGGCTGGGCTTCCGGCGGACCGGCTAAAGTTGCGGTCATCTCCAGTGCCCTCCAGGGCACCATTTCCGGCTCCTCCGTAGCCAATGTCGTAGGTTCCGGCTCCTTCACCATTCCTATGATGAAGAAACTGGGCTACCACAAGAACTTTGCCGGCGCCGTAGAAGCCGCCGCATCCACCGGCGGACAGCTCATGCCGCCGATTATGGGTGCCGCTGCATTCCTCATGGCTGAATTTGTCGGCATCCCCTACATGGAAGTCGTTAAAGCCGCCGTTGTACCGGCTATCCTCTATTTCCTGGGCGTATTCCTGGGCGTTCATTTCGAAGCTAAGAAAAACCATCTGGAAGGCACCCCCAGAAGCCAGCTGGAACCCTGGGGCAGGATTATGAAAGAAGAAGGCCACCTGGCCATTCCCCTGATTGCCATCATTGCCCTCCTGGCATCCGGTTACACCCCCATGAAAGCAGCCCTGGCAGGCATCTTTATTTCCATTGCCACCGCCATGCTCCGCGCCAGCACCCGTATGAGCTTCTATGACATTGTAGACGGCCTTGTGAAAGGTGCCAGAGGCGCCCTGGGCGTCATCATCGCCTGCGCCTCCGCCGGCATGATTATCGGTATCGTCACCAAAACCGGTGTAGGTTTGAAACTGGCCTCCGCCCTGGTTACCGTAGCAGCAGGAAACTTCATGCTCCTCCTCCTCTGCACCATGCTCACATCCCTGATTCTTGGCATGGGCGTACCAACCACCGCCAACTACGTCATTACCTCCACCATTGCGGCGCCTGCTCTCATCCAGCTGGGTGTACCCATCCTGGCGGCCCACATGTTCGTATTCTACTTCGGCATCATTGCCGACATCACCCCGCCGGTAGCCCTGGCTGCCTACGCAGGATCCGCTATTTCCGGCGGCGACCCCCTGAAAACAGGGGTGAATGCATCGAAACTGGGCATAGCCGCCTTCATCATTCCTTATGTATTCGTCCTCTCGCCTCAGCTCCTTGGTATTAACGCCACCTTCGGCAGCGTAGTCTTTACCACCTGCACCGCCATCATCGGCATGACCGGTATCTCCGGCGCCATGATCGGCCAGTTCTACTGCAAAGCCAACATCCTTGAAAGGCTTCTCCTCCTTGCCGGCGGCCTCTGCCTCATCGATCCTCATACCCTCACCGATATCATAGGCATAGCCATCCTGGCCGGCGTATTCGCCCTCCAGTACTTCCGCAGCAAGAAAGCAAAAGCAGCTGAAGCGTAAGAAATAAAAATGCTCCTCATCACGATGGGCATTTTTTATGGAGGAAATGGTAAATGGTGAATTGTAAATGGTAAATGGAGGTGGCACCTTCAAAAATACAGGGGTGCCCTTATGATAAAACCTTTATAACCGCACTGATGCGCGAAGGAGAAAGCTGTCCCTTTTGGCGGCTGGCGCTATCGCCTTCCCCTCCGCAGTTCGGTCGGGCGACAAAAGGAAAGCGCCTTCATGAGCAGGCTAGGCGCCTTATTTCGCCCGACTTGCACATCCTATGCAGAATGTGCACAGTGGTCAATAAATCGCCGAAAAGCTATTATGCCATAAGCAGCGCATAGCATAGAACGGGTTGTCGTGCCCCCGCTTTTGCGGGGGAAAGGTGGTGCCGTAAGGCACCAAAGGGGGAAAAGCCGCGTCAGCGGCTGATTCAGCTGAATGTTTAGTATGACACATGAGAAAAAGTAAATTCCGTAACGCCTCCTGCCTATAGAAGGTGACTGCAGCACTACGGTACAAGACGAACAATCAGCCCCCTTCCTAGGGAAGGAGGCTATATACTTGCCGCGAAGCGGCCACCACAACCCTCAGCGCCGCAGGCGCTGTTAAACTTGAGAACCCTCCGGCCAAGGGCCGGTCAATCCTAAGAACCTTTTTCCCATAACCTTTTGAACCCTTTCTTCGCACCTTTCTACACAACCCTTCTACCCAACCTGCCGCCGTCAGGCGGCCCCAACCTGCGCCGTCAGGCGTGCCTCTTTTTAATTTGCGCCCGCAGGGCGCCACCACAACCCTCAGCGGCGCAACCGCTGTCAAGCCTAAGAACCTTTTGAACCTTCAGAACCTTTAGGCCTGCGGCTTTCCCCCTTTGGTACTGCGTACCACCTTCCCCCCCCGCAAGCGGTGGGACAATAAATCAGCGGGGCGCACCGCCCCTCTCAAAAAAATAAATTGACAGATAGGGCAATGTAATTTATAATTTATAAGTGTGCAATAGCACCCCATCAGTCTTATTGGGAGGGAGGGATATAGATGTCTGAGATCAAAGTTCAAAAGGGCGAATCTCTTGATAGTGCTCTTCGCAGATTTAAACGTTCCTGCCAAAAAGCCGGGGTTCTTTCTGAAGTAAGAAAACGTGAACATTATGAAAAGCCCAGCGTAAGACGTAAACTGAAATCTGAAGCCGCAAGAAAACGCAAGTATAAGTAATGACAGGTTGTAAGGTGATTAGTTTTGTCAATTAAAGAACAGCTTATGGCTGACATGAAGACAGCCATGAAAGCAAAAGAAGAAGGTAGGCTTGCTCTGAACACGATCCGCATGGCCCGTGCTCATATCCGGCAGGCTGAAATCGACGACGGACACGCTGACTTCAATGATGATCAGGTTCTTGCCGTTCTCCGGAAGGAAGTAAAGCAGAGGAAGGAAACCCTTGCTGAAATCGCCGGTTCCGGAAGAGAAGACCTGGTTAAACAGACCAAAGCGGAAATCGAAGTACTGGAAAAGTACCTGCCGGCAGAAATGTCTGCAGAAGAAGTAGAGAAGATTGTGAAAGAAACAATCGACGCTCTGGATCCTGGGCAGAGAAATATGGGTTCTGTGATGAAAGCGGTCATGGCAAAGCTCAAAGGCAAGGCAGACGGCAAGATGATCAATGGGATCGTCCGCAAACTGCTGGCCTGAGCACAAAGGCTTGACAAAAGTAAGACACGTGGTGTATTCTTATTACATAAGTTCATATGCTGCGTCAAAGATGACTCATTCCTTAGGGAATGGGTCATTTTCTTTTGAAACACATAGGGATTTATAAATGTAAAAAAATGGAACGATTTAAGTCTATAGGAGGACTCAAATGAACAAAGAATTGTTGTACTGCATTCCGGCCGGTCAATATGGTAAGGAAGGGGTTCTTTCCCTGTTGGCGCAGCACCCGGAAATCCGGTTCGTGTCTCTGGTAGGCATCGACCTGGCAGGCAATGATACCGACGAAAAGATTCCCATCGAGATTTTCATGAAAGACTATGAAGATTTCTTTGCCGGCAAAGCTGTGCAGACCGACGGCTCTTCCGTGGTATTTATGAATATCGCCACCCTGAACGATGCACGGGTGGACATGGTAGCCGACAGCACGGTGAACTGGTATGTGGATTATAACGATGACAATGTGATGGAAGAAACGGGACTTCCCGTAGGAACCCTCCGGATTCCCTGCTTCCTTATTCATAACGGCAAGTTTATTGATTCCCGTTCTATTCTTAAAAATTCCTGCGAATATGTGGCGAAAGAACTGAAAAAGCTACTTCTGGGCGCCCAGGTGAAGGGCATGGAAAATTTCCCCTTCTCTGAAATCCAGGATATCGTATTCACCACCGGCACGGAGCTTGAATTCTGGGTGAAGACACCCAGTGAAAAGGAAACGGTGCAGCACCTTTCCATTTCCCAGCGCCTCCAGGAACAGTACTGGCAGCGTATGCGGGGCAATGTCCGTACCGCCATGGAACAGACCATTGAAGAACTGGATGCCCGGGGCCTCCATGTAGAAATGGGCCATAAGGAAGTAGGGGGCATCAAGTCCAAAATCGACGACGACGGCCATATTTTCGACGTATGCGAACAGCTGGAACTGGACTGGCTCTTCTCCACCAACCCCCTGCAGGCAGCAGATAATGAACTGGAAGCCCGCATCGTGGTGCGTGAAGTATTCCGCCGGAACGGCCTTGACGTATCCTTCCGTGCTAAACCGATCATCGGCGTAGCCGGAAGCGGCGAACATACCCATGTAGGTATTGCGGCCCTCCTGAAGAACGGCAAGACCATCAACCTTTTGGCGCCGGAAGACATGAAATCCGATTTCCTGTCCACCATCGGCTACGGATTCATTATGGGCATCCTTCATAACTATGAAGCCACCAACCCCTTCGTTTCCTCCACCACCGACGCCTTCAACCGCTTGAAACCGGGCTTCGAAGCACCGGTCTGCATCGTCACTTCCCTGGGCCATACGCCGGAAGTACCGTCCCGCAACCGCTCCATCCTCATGGGCCTTATCCGGGACATTGACAATCCGAAAGCTACGAGATTCGAGCTCCGTGCTCCGAACCCCTTCACCAATACCTACCTCTGCGTATCCTGCCTCTACCTCACTGCCCTGGACGGCATCGAATATGCCCTGAAATCCGGCAAGTCGGCAGCAGAACTTCTGGCAGAACTCTCCAAGAAACCGGGAGAAAGCGCAGACTATCTGGAAAAAGACAGAGCCTACCGCTGTGAAGAAAACGTTTTCGAAGACTTCAGCGATGAAGAAAGAGACGCAGCCTTCGGTAAACCGCCGGCCACCGTCTGGGAAAACGTAAAAATCATGAAAGCCAATCCCGACAAAGTGGCAGCTCTCACCAGAGGCGGCACACTCTCCGAAAAGATTGTAGACTCCTTCCTGGCTTCCATCGTATACCGCTGGAAGAACGAGCTCATCGACCGGATTATCCCCGGTGTGGAAGCGGCGGTCAGAGGATATAAAAAACTGGATAATGATGATAAAATCGATGAAAGACGCTGGAAATCCATCAAAGCCAAAAGGGTGGAACTGGCCAAGGATCTGGACGATGAAAAATGCATCTGCACCAGGCTGAAAGAAGCGCTGGAAAAAGATGACTACGACACCGCCTCCGACCTGCAGCTGGAAATGATGAAAAAAGCCCAGGCCCTGGAAAAGGAATATCACGTGTACGCACTGAACATCCTCGACTGATTCGATTTCATAAAGCTGAACATCAGGCCAATGATGACCCATTCCTACAAAGGATGGGTCATTTTCTATTTCCGAATATATAAAAATCCATCTATATAGGAGGGAAGAATGATGAAGAACTGGAAAAAGAGGTATTTCTCATCAGTCCTGGGATTCCCGGAAATATATCCGTAGGGGGACAGTCCCGGACATGACTGCAAGAATATTCAAAACATTTTTATTAGGAGGAATTCAAAATGAACAAGGACTTACTGTATTACATTCCCACCGGTGAATTTGGCAAAGAAGGCGTACTGGCACTTCTCAGAAACCATCCGGAAATCCGCTTCGTATCCCTGGTAGGCATCGACCTGGCAGGCAACGATACCGATGAAAAGGTACCGATTGAACTGTTCCTCAAGAACTACGACGACTTCTTCGCCGGCACCGCCGTACAGACCGACGGCTCCTCCGTAGTCCTCATGAACATTGCTACCCTGAACGATGCCCGCGTGGACATGGTGGCTGATCCTTCCGTGAACTGGTACATCGACTACAACGAAGACAATATTTATGACAACGGCCGTCCCGTAGGCACACTCCGCATTCCATGCTTCCTCCTCCACAACGGTAAATTCATCGACTCCCGCTCCATCCTTAAAGACTCCTGCGCTTTCGTAGCAGCCAAACTGAAAGGCCTCCTGGCAGGCGGCAAGAAAGTCAAGGGCATGGAAGACGTACCCTTCGATGACATCGCTGACATTGAATTCACCATCGGCACGGAACTGGAATTCTGGGTCAAGACTCCCAGCGAAAAAGAAACCATCCAGCACCTCTCCATTTCCCAGAGACTGCAGGAACAGTACTGGCAGAGAATGCGCGGCAACGTCCGTACCGCCATGGAAGAAGCCATCGAAGAACTGGACGCCCGCGGCATGAGCGTGGAAATGGGCCACAAAGAAGTAGGCGGTATCAAACCGAAAGTTGACGACGCCGGCCACACCGTAGACGTATGCGAACAGCTGGAACTGGACTGGAGATTCTCCATGAACCCCCTCCAGGCTGCAGACAATGAACTGGAAGCCCGCATCATCATCCGTGAAGTATTCCGCAAATACGGCCTCGATGTATCCTTCCAGGCAAAACCGATTATCGGCGTAGCAGGCAGCGGCGAACACACCCACGTAGGCATCTGCGCAACCCTGAAGAACGGCAAGACCATCAACCTCCTGGCTCCCACCGAAATGAAATCCGACTTCCTCTCCACAGTAGGCTACGGCTTCATCATGGGCATCCTCAAGAACTACGAAGCCACCAACCCCTTCGTTTCCTCCACCACCGACGCCTTCAACCGCCTGAAACCGGGCTTCGAAGCACCGGTCTGCATCGTCACCTCCCTGGGCCACAACCCCGAAGTTCCGTCCCGTAACAGAACCATCCTCATCGGCCTTGTCAGAGACATCGACAACCCGAAAGCCACCAGATTCGAACTCCGCGCACCGAACCCCTTCACCAACACCTACCTGGCAGCCTCCTGCCTCTTCCTCTCCGCCCTTGACGGCATCACCTACGCCGTAACCTCCGGCAAGACCCCGGCAGACCTCCTGGCAGAACTCTCCAAGAAACCGGGCGAAAAAGCAGATTACCTGGAAGAAGGCAGAGCATACCGCTGCGAAGACAACGTATTCGAAGACTTCACCCAGGAAGAAAGAGACGCAGCCTTCGGCAAACCGCCGGCAACCGTCTGGGAAAACGTAAAGACCATGAAAGCCAACCCCGACAAAGTGGCAGTCATCGAAGCAGGCGGCACACTCAATGCCACCATCGTAGACTCCTTCGTAGCCTCCATCGTATACCGCTGGAAGAACGAGCTCATCGACCGCATCATCCCCGCCACCGAAGCTCTCGTCAAAGGCTTCAAGAAACTGGAAAGCGAAGACGACCTGGACGAAGAACGCTGGGCAGACATCCTTGATAAGAAATACGAACTCATCAAAGACACCAGAGCAGGCAAATCCCTCTGCACCAAACTGAAAGACGCCCTCGAAGCCGACGACTACGACACCGCCTCGGACCTGCAGATCGAAATCAGCAAGAAAGCAGAAGCCCTCGAAAAAGAATACAGCGTATACGCCCTCAACATCGTAGGCTGATTCTGTGAGATAATTCCTTAAAAGAAAAAGCAGTGGAAGACACCAATCTTCCACTGCTTTTTTGATGTGCTAAGGATTTGTGGCCTCTCAATACCCTTGCCTCCCCCTTGGTGGCTGTCGCCACCAACTCCCCCTCTGCAATCCCCTTGCCTCCCCTATCCATGGGGGGCCGCGTAAGCGGTGGAAGGGGGGAAAAGCCGCCAGCGGCGGCTGATTCTGCTGAATGCTTAATATGATTTATGACACAAAGGCAAATCTCGTAACGTCTTGCATCCCCTTTAGGAGAAAAGGGCCACGAAGTGGCGAAGGGTTGTACTACGTTGCAGGCCGGAATAACACACTAAGGCAATATGACCGCCAATCGGCAGTCTCGGTGGTCGCCTTCAAAAATATAGGGCTCCCTTATGATAAAACCAGGGAGACATCCATACGGGCGAAGGGAAAGAATCCCCCTTTGGTGGCTGGCGCCACCACCTTTCCCCCGCAGGCGGTGGGACAACAACCCGTACTAAATGTAGAGCCGCCTATGAAACGAAAGGTAAATCCCGTAACGTCCTTGCGTCCCCTTTAGGGGAAGAGGGCCACGAAGTGGCGAAGGGGTGTACTGCGCAGCAAGCCGGAATGACACACTAAGGCAATATGACCGCCAATCGGCGGCCTCGGTGGGCGCCTTCGGCATAAAAGGGCGCCCTTATAATCACATCAGGGAGCCGCCCTGGCAGGCGAAGGAAAGGCTGCCCCCCTTTGGTGGCTGGCGCCACCACCTTCCCCCCGCAGGCGGTGGGACAATAAAATAGGTGGTTAACCCTCTGAACCTGGCCGCCGACAGGCGGCCCAATGCCCTTTGCACATCCTTTCCGTTTGGTATATGATGGAACCATCATAAAGAACAAGAGGTGGTATCCTTTGGATTTAGATACAGAAAAACTTTTGAAACGGTTTGAGGATTATATTTCCTACAATACCCAGTCCGACGAGGACAATGACCAGGTCTATCCCAGCACGCCGGGGCAGATGGTGCTGGCCCGCCATTTGAAGGAGGAGCTGGAACAGCTGGGGCTGACAGAGGTGAGTCTGGATGAGAACGGCTACCTCATGGCCACGCTTCCGGAAAATGGGGCAGAAGGAAAGACGGTAGGATTCATTTCCCATATGGATACCAGCCCCGATGCCCCTGGCGGTCCCGTCAAAAGCCGGGTGGTTCATGACTATGACGGGAAGGATATCTGCCTGAATGAGGAAAAGAACATCCTCTTTTCTACGAAGGATTTCCCGGAAATCCTGAAATACAAAGGCCAGGATATCATTGTCACCGACGGCACCACCCTTTTGGGAGCCGATGATAAGGCGGGGGTGACGGCTATTGTGAGCGCCATGGAGTACCTTCTGGCCCATCCGGAGATGAAGCATGGGAAAATCCGCATCGCCTTCACGCCGGACGAGGAAACGGGCCGGAGTCCTCTTCGCTTCGATGTGAAAAAATTTGGCGCTGACTTTGCCTATACGATTGACGGCGGCGAAATCGGGGGCCTGGAGTATGAAAATTTCAATGCCGCCAATCCGGTGGTGGTAATTCACGGGAGAAGTGTCCACACGGGGGATGCCAAGGGCAAAATGGTGAATGCCATTTCCATTGCTTCTGAGTGGCAGTCCCTGCTGCCGGAAGGGGAGAAGCCGGAATGTACGGAGGGCCGGGAAGGCTTCTTCCATGTCTATAAAATCTCCGGCTCCGTGGAGGAATGCAGGCTGGACATGCTGATTCGTGACCATGACCGGGCGAAATTTGAAAAGAGGAAACAGTATCTGCTGCGCATGGCCGATTTCCTAAATGAGAAATACGGAAAAGGCACTGTGGAAGTGGCGCTCCATGATGTGTACTTCAATATGCTTGACATTATCCGGGACGGCCACATGGATATTGTGGAGCTGGCCAGAAAGTCCATGAAAAAAGTGGGCGTCACGCCGGTGGAACTCCCCATCCGCGGCGGCACCGACGGCGCCCAGCTCTCCTTCAAGGGCCTGCCCTGCCCGAACATCTTCACCGGCGGCGCCAACTTCCACAGCCGCTTCGAATACCTGCCCGTTCCTTCTCTGGTCAAGGCCTGTGAGACGGTTATAGAAATCGCCTGCCATGGATGGGAGATAGGAAATGGTAAATTTTAAATGGTAAATGGTAAATGGTAAATGAAGGCAGCGCCTGACGGCGCAGTACAAGAACTTGCCTCCCCCTGACTCAGGGGGGTGGCGAGCACAGCAAGCCGGAAGGGGGCTTCAGCACTTCGCCATGAAGTACTTGTGGTACTAAGGAAGGTCCCGTAACGTCTTGTCCCCTTGAGGGGAATGCCACGTAGTGGCAAAGGGTGTACGAGGGTAAGCGGCGAAATGATACTCTATGCTGGTGTGACCGATCGCAAGGCAGCCTTCTGGGAGGAGATTTCTCGGCTCCGTTTCACTGGCTTCATGAAGCGATGATTCATACCGGCACGTACCACCGCTCGAAATGACGTGGGAGCACTGATGACACAAATGCAAGCCCCGTAACGCTGACTTAATATTGCGCCCATAGGGCGCCTCCACAACCCTCTGAACCCTCTGAACCCTGTGAACCCTATGAACCCGGGCCGCGAAGCGGCCCTTATGAAGGAGGAACAACGATGAAAGATATTTCCCAAGATATGCTTGCAAAATTTCACACTTCCTACGAAGCAGATAAAAATGCCCGGGTGCTTCATGGCGCCCTGGCGAAGACGGATATGATGAACCTGGCTTACCACCCTGAGAAGGGGGCTGCCCTGAAGGGCGCTTTTACGGTGGAGGTAAAAACCCGGGGCATTACAGCCCAGGAGCAGTCGGGCCGCTGCTGGCTCTTTGCGGCGCTGAACATCCTTCGGGAAAAGGTGGCGGAAAAGTGCCATCTGGAGCAGTTTGAGCTGTCCCAGAATTACCTGTCCTTTTATGATAAGCTGGAGAAAGCGAACAATTTCCTTGAAATGGTGATTGAAAATGCAGATGCGCCGGTGAAGGGGCAGCTCATGCAGTATGTGCTCCGCGGTATGAGCGACGGCGGTTACTGGACAGAAGCGGCGGATCTGGTGGAAAAGTACGGCGTGGTGCCTAAACAGGTACAGCCGGAAACCTATCAGTCCGGCCATACGGACCGTTTCGTTTCTACGCTGAACCGGCTTCTCCGTAAAGATGCCATGGAACTCCGGGAGCTGGTGAAGGCAGGAAAAGATCCTTACGCCAGAAAGGCGGGAATGCTGGAAGAGGTGTACCGGGCAGAATGCATCGCCTTCGGGGAACCGGTGCGGACATTTGATTTCACCTACAGGGATAAGGACAATAATTTCCATGAGGACCGGGAACTCACGCCTCAGGAATTTTACAGGAAATACGTGGAGATTTCCCTGAAGGATTACATGGCCGTCATCAATGAGCCTACCTTTGACAAACCGCTGGGCCGGGTCATTGCATTCCATGGGGTGGAAAACATGGTGGGCCGGGACATGCGGGGCCTGAATCTCACCGGTCATGACATGGAAGACCTCTGCGTGAAGCAGCTCAAGGCCGGCGAAGCGGTATGGTTTGCCTGCGACGCCGGTGCGGCAGGCGCCAGAAAAGAAGGGGTATGGGATCCGGAAAGCGTGCGGTATGAAGACCTGCTGGGCGGTTTCTCCACGGATATGGAAAAAGGAAAGCGCCTGGAATACGGTGCCAGCTCCGCCACCCACGCCATGCTCATCACCGGTGTGCACTTGGATGAGAAAGGAAATCCGGACCGCTGGAAGATCGAAAACTCCTGGGGCAAGGATGTAGGGGATAATGGATACTTCGTGTGCTCTGAAGCCTATTTCCGGGATTTCGTGTATGAAGCGGTGATTCTGAAAAAGCACTTCACCGATGATCAGAAGAAAATGATGGAAATGGAACCGGTATATATCAACGCCTGGGACGAAGATTATTGAAATCAAAAGTCCGGAGAACCCTTGATGGGCTCTCCGGATTTTTATGCGGAATATAAAATGTATCACTGAATCTGCTATAAAATGATATAATAACAGTGGCAGGACAGCTGCTTTGTGTTGTGCGGCTTTTTATTCCCCTCAAAATGAAAGTGGAGAGGGGGTGGCACTATGAATATGTACGAAGTATTATCTCTGATGATTGCATTCGGCATTCTTGTCGCCACAATCATGTCTAAGTAATTAGTGCATGAAAAAAGCCTACCCAGGCTTAGGAGGCTTTCTTCAAACACTGAAAATGTTGAGAGGGAGCCGTTTCCTTTTGCCCAAGGAATATGCAACGGCTGTCCTGCTGCCATTATTATACCACAAGCTGAAATAAAAAATACAAGGACATTATTTCTTTATCATATGATATAATCATTTATGGTGAGACAGCTGGCTTATATTGCGCGGCTTTTTATTCCCCTCAAAATGAAAGTGGAGAGGGGGTGGCACTATGAATATTTACGAAACATTATCTCTGATGATAGCTTTCGGAATCTTAGTCGCCACAATCATGTCTAAGTAGACATGAAAAAAGCCTACCCAGGCTACGGGAAGCACTGATTAAGCCGCAGAGTCTGATTTTATAAGAATTTTTATGTACTGCTGCGTCATGGAATTCCTTAAATAGCTTGCTATTCGCGTCATTCCATTCCTTGCACTACATAAAAATTCAAGAATAAAATCAGACAACGACTTAATCAGCGCTTCCCTTGGGAGGCTTTCTTCAAACTCATAAAATTGAGGGAGCCGTTTCCTTCTGGCCAAGGAATATATAAACGGCTGTCTCACTGCCATTATTATACCACAGGCTGAAAAGAAAACATAAAGATATTTTTTCAAAAAATCCATTGACAGAATAGGGGACTGCTGGTATAATCAATTACGTTGTCGGGGCATAGCGCAGTTTGGTAGCGCACTTGGTTCGGGACCAAGGGGTCGCAGGTTCAAATCCTGCTGCTCCGACCATTTATGCGGGTGTAGCTCAATGGTAGAGCGCCAGCCTTCCAAGCTGGTTACGAGGGTTCGATTCCCTTCACCCGCTCCATTTTTTATCCGCAACCGGCGGATTTTTTTATTAGGAAATTCAGTTTGACAAATAAGGGCTCCTCCTGTAATATATATATGTTCATGCCGGTATAGCTCAGCTGGTAGAGCGGCGCATTCGTAATGCGTAGGTCGCAGGTTCAAATCCTGTTGCCGGCTCCAAGAAATAAAAAGCCTAGAATTTATCGATACAATCGGTTCATTCTAGGCTTTTTTGCGTTTATATGGGGAGAAAGGGAAAGCACATAACGCAGGCTCCTTCCTTTGGTGGCAATCCTGCATAGGATTGCCAAGTCGGGCA
>NZ_CALGPS010000180.1 GCF_937959425.1 uncultured Dialister sp. | reverse complement strand
CCCCAGTCCCCCCTGTCTCACAGTCCCACTGTCCCACTGTCTCACCAGCTCACCAGCCCATCCACATAAAAAAGCAGCGGTTCCTTCCGGTTCCGCTGCTTTGATTTCTACGATTAGTCTTCCATTTCATCCAGGTCAGCAGGGATTTCTGCTGTCTTTTCCAGCTTTGCCTGTTTTCTCTGGTGGATAATGGTGCGATAGCCTTCTACCGCCAGTTCCAGAGCCAGGCCGATGAGAAGAATGCCGATGCCGGCCTGGGCGTAGGGACCCCAGTCGGTGGCGCCGTTCATAATCATGAGGATCTGGTTTCTGACGATGATGACCAGGGAGCTCAGGGTGACAATCATCATGAAGGTCATGGGGATGAGGAACATTTTATTGTTCTTTCCTGCATTGCCCAGCCAGGTGGCTACGGCCAGGAGGCCGATGCCTGCCAAGAGCTGGTTGGCTGCACCGAAGAGGCCCCAGATTTTCATGAATCCTCCCATTCCCAGGAGCACGCCCAGCACTACGGTAAGAATGGTGGCAAAGTAGGGATTCACCATCAGTTTCTTGAAGCTGCCGTCAATGTCCTTCGGTGTCTGCCCCGGTTCCAGCCAGAATTCCTGGAACATGAAGCGGGCCAGGCGGGTGGCGGTATCAAGGGAGGTGAGGCAGAAGGCAGAGTAGGTGAGCACCAGGAGGGTGTACATGCTGCTTTCCATGGACTGAAGGCCGGGAATGGCAGCAATCATGGCTGCAATGCCGCCGGCAAAAATGTCGGTGGCTCCCTTCACGTGGCCGGTCTCCCTTGCATAGGCAATGGCGCAGAGGGTGATGATGGCCAGTACGCATTCCAGCAGCATGCCGCCGTAGGCAATGGGCTTTGCATCGGACTCCTTATCCAGCTGCTTGGAGGTGGTGCCGGAGGAAACGAGGGAATGGAAGCCGGAAATAGCGCCGCAGGCTACGGTGGTGAAGAGGATGGGGAAGAGGTACTGGGTACCATTTCCGTTGTCCACAGAAAATCCGGTATACGCCGGGAAAAGTTCCGGGTTAATGTCCGGATGGGCTCCTACGATGCCTACGATGGCCACGATGAGCATGGCGTAAAGCAGGAAGGAGGAGAGATAATCACGGGGCTGCAGGAGAATCCATACAGGGGTGACGGAAGCAATGGTAATGTAAAGGCCGATGAGCCACATCCAGGTATGGGTGGAGAAATAGAAGGGGTGGAAATTCATGCCGATGGCCATGCAGAGCACGATGGCGCCAACGCCAAGGATGGTGGAAGCCACCATGCCGGTGTGACGGCGGTATACTGCAAAGCCGAAGACGATGGCTACGGCGATGAAAAGGAGGGACACCATGGCCACGGAGGCCTGGGTGGCACTTTTCGCTTCATTCACCACGCCGTTTTCATAGACGGCACCGAAGGTGGAAGCCACGATGGCCGCAAAGGCAGCCACCACCAGGATCAGGGTGAGGTAAGAGAAAATGATAAAAAGCTGCTTTGCCCTTTTGGACATATTGGCGGAAATGATTTCGCCGATGGACTGGCCGTTGTGGCGGACAGAGGCAAAGAGGGCGCCGAAGTCATGGACGCCGCCGAAGAAGATACCGCCCACCAGCACCCACAGGGTCACCGGAAGCCAGCCGAACATGGCAGCGCCGATAGGGCCTGTAATAGGGCCGGCGCCGGCAATGGACGAAAAATGATGGCCCATGAGCACAGGCGCCTTGGCAGGCACATAGTCCACGCCGTCTTCCATGGTATGGGCAGGGGTGGGAATGTCTCCCTTTCCTACGCCCCACTGCTTCACCAGCCAGCGGCCGTAGAAAATGTAGCCGCATAAGAGAATCACCAGACATACAGCCAATAACACAAGGGTATTCATAGAAGGTCCCCCTTTCATAAGGGAATCAATACCGGCTCACCGGTCAACATCAGGCATCCGCTTTCATACCCCTTTGGGGAAGCGGATAATCAGTAAAAACTTTTCTCAATCCCTTTTCCATGCACCTTCCTGCGCGGTTGAAATAGAAATGACCGCTCTTCAGCTCCAATGCTCCTGCATGGAATTCCATCCATCCGTGAAATGAAAACCGGAAGGATTTGTAACGATGGCACTTCTCCAGTGCCTTCCGGGCCTCCTCATCTATGGAATCACAGATGAAAAGAGGTGAAATATAGGTATACATGTGACCCGGCCCGATATGAGCCATATCCATGCCCGCCTCGTAGGCATACTCCGAAAGCTCCCGGAATACTGCCAGGGTAAGACAGGGCACCTTGAAGAGGAAAATAAACTCCTCCTGGGCCGTAGACCAGAGCTGGGCGGAATGAAAGAGGAAATATTTCTCCCCCTGTTCATAATATTCGCACACCGCCGAAAGCTCCGATCCTCCTGAAAAGAAAGGCTTCTGTAAGTGGACGGCCTCCGCCAGTCCACGGGCTTCTTCCTCCCTTACTCCATCAAAGCGGGTAATGTTGTAATACCGCCGGTACCCCGACAGCAGCCGCTCCACCGCTTCCTCCTTTGCTCCCATGAGCCCCTCCTTTCATAATAAAATATCATGTGAAAATAGAATCATTAGATGGTGTTCACTAAAATATACCATTTATTTCTTCTTTTTCCTAATAGAAGATACTTATAGCTGGTAAAAAGAAAAATATAGTGCACTATTGCGTGGGGAGTTTCCTATTGAGGTGAACAGCAATAGTGGAGCATTCCGACAGGAAACTGTTTGCAAATAGTTTCCTACTGAGGTGATACGCAATGGTTAAGCATACCGGCAGGAAACTATTCGCGTATAGTTTCCTATTGAGATGAATAGCATTGGTTAATCATGCCGACAGGAAACTATTCGCGAAAAGTTTCCTGTTGAGATGAACCACATTGGTTAATCATTCCGGCAGGAAACTGTTGGCGAATAGTTCCCTACTGAGGTGATACGCAATGGTTAATCATTCCGGCAGGAAACTGTTGGCGAATAGTTTCCTACTGAGGTGATACGCAATGGTTAATCATTCCGGCAGGAAACTGTTCGCATATAGTTTCCTATTGAAGTGATACGCAATGGTTACTCAT
>NZ_CALGPS010000179.1 GCF_937959425.1 uncultured Dialister sp. | reverse complement strand
TACGGTTCTGTGAGGGGCGGACAGAGTAATCTGATTCCGTCTACTCGACTGACGGGCCCTTTGGGCCCGAGGGTTGTGGAGGCGCCCTATAGGCGCAATATAAAGTCAGCGTTACGGGGCTGGCTTTTGTGTCATCATTGCGGTCCCCGTCATTTCGAGCGGTGGTACGTGCTGGTATGAATCAGATTTTCATGGAGCCAGTGAAACGGAGCCCTCAAATCTCCCTGCAGAATACTGCCTGTCGATCGGTCAGCCGACTAAAAGGAAGGCCTCTTATTGGGCAGGCTAGGGAAGCGCTGATTAATTCGTTGTTTGATTTTATTCTTGAATTTTTATGCAATGCGAGGAATGAGGTGACGCGAATAGCAAGCTATTTAAGGAGCCTCATGACGAAGCAGTGCATAAAAATTCTTATAAAAGCAAACTCTATGAATTAATCAGTGCTTCCCTAGTTCACCAGTACACTAGTTCACCAGTACACTAGTACACTAGTTCACCAGCTCACCAGCTCCCTACACCGATTTCATCATAAAAGGCGCACTCATTATGCAGGGCGCCGCCTTCCTTCCCCATTTGTCATTTTCCCACAAGCCGGCATTCGGTCAGCGGACAGCTCCTCCTTCTATCATCTATGGTCCATCTGTTGTAAAATAGAGTCATGAAAGGCAGCTTTTTCTTTCTCATAAACTCAATCATGAAAATCTGCCGTCAAAGGAGACACTATGGAACGTATTGCAATCATCGACCTGGGTTCCAATTCCATCCGGTTTGTCATCATGCAGATTGGCGCCCACGGTTCTTACAAACTGGTGTACCAGGAAAAGAAATCCATCCGCCTGGCCGAAGGCATGACCCTGGAGTCCCGCCAGCTCACGGAAGAAGCGCAGCAGCGGGCTCTAAACTGCCTTGCGGTCTATGCCCACATTATCGCCGTACAGAAGGTAAAGAAGGTGCTGGCCGTGGCGACTGCCGCCGTGCGGAACGCCATCAACGGCGCTTCCTTCCTGAAAAGGGTGCGGCTTACCACCGGCATTCCCATGACCATTATCAGCGGGAAAGCGGAGGCAGCCCTTGGATTTTCCGGTGTCATCCACACCATCGACCGGAAAGATTTCCTTCTTTTCGATCTGGGCGGCGCCAGTGTGGAAATTTCCCTGGTTCAGGATAAAAAAAGAGTACACTCTATCAGCATTCCCATGGGCGCTGTAACTTTGACGGAAATGTTCCGGTCTTCCGGCACCGTCCCCTGGAGTAAAATCACTGAAATCAAAGAATTTATCCAAAAAAAGCTTGATGAAATCCCGTGGTTTCCCAGGGAACCCATTGAAGTCATCGGAGTAGGAGGCACAGTGCGAAATCTGGCCAAAGTGCACCAGCGTGCTTCCTCCTATCCCCTGCCCAAGCTTCATAATTACAACCTTCCTGTGGAAAGTCTCTTTTCCATGGTAAAATCCATCTGCGGAAAAACCTATGAAGAAAGGCAGAAAATTTCCGGGCTTTCGGAAGAACGGGCGGATATCATCATTGCCGGCTCCCTGGTGGTCCAGGAAATCGTGCGGAAGGCCCGTTCCTCCTATCTCACCATTTCCGGCTGCGGTCTCCGCGAGGGCCTCTTCTTCCACTATTATGACCCCATTTACGACAAAGACGGACACTGGAAGCATGACATGCTCATTTCCTCTGTAAAAAATTACCTTTACACCCTGCCTCTGGAATACGATTTCCATACCTCCTACGTGACCGCCATGGCCCTTTCCATGTTCGACCAGTGGAAAAAAGCCCATCATCTGAATGACCGCATGCGCCATATCCTTGCCGCTGCCGGCCTTCTCCATGACACAGGCACCATCGTCAACTATTACAGCCACGCAAGGCACAGTGCCTACATCACCGCCAACGCCCACATCTTCGGCTGGTCCCATCGTGAGCAGATCATGTGCGCCCTCATCTGTGCCTTCCATCACGGTTATTCCAGCAAATTTTTAAAATCCAGCACCCACGTCCGCATTCTCTCAGACCTGCAGATGAAGGAAGTACGCATGATGGCCCTCTTTCTGGCTCTGGCCGAAGGGCTTGACGAAAGCCATGAGCAGTGCATCACCCGTCTCGTATGCAGCGTTTCCAAACAGGCCATGGACCTTCGCATATACACCAGCCGGGACAACTTCGACGTTCCTGCCCATGCAGTGCAGAACCTCATCAAAGATTTCACCAAGACCTTCCGCCTCCCCCTGCGCATCCAGTGGTTCCCGGGGAGCAGTAACAAAAACGAACTCACCGAAGAAGCGGTGCAGCTGGGGTTTGATCCGAAGGCATAAAAGGGCCGCCCTGCGGCCCGGGTTCAGAGGGTTCAGAGGAAAAGGTTGACGGCCCTCCGGGCCGAGGGGTCTTA
>NZ_CALGPS010000178.1 GCF_937959425.1 uncultured Dialister sp. | reverse complement strand
TTTCAAGAGGAAGACTCGTACCCTTTGATACATCTTCCACGGAGAGGCCCATAGAAAGCAGGCGGGCGGCAGTCTCATTCAGGCCTTCCAGGCGGCCTTCAGCACGGCCTTCAGCACGGCCCTCAGCACGGCCCTCCAGCCGGCCTTCTGCGCGGCCCTGGGCCAGGCCTCTGTTCAGGGCTTCTTCTGAAATATTTAAGCTCAAGTTGCACATGGTATTCATCTCCTCTTCCATTTCCGGTGTCATTTCAATGTGATATTCTTTCTGCAAAATGTTTCTTTTCGAGTCAAAGGTTTGCTGGCTTTCGGTGAAAAGAACCTGCAGCAGGTGAATCAGCCTGTCTTTGTCTGCCTTTTCTCCTAAGCTGATAAGAACGATGTTGACCAGGTCATAGTTCTCAGGCGATTCTTCGTAACGGTGGAGCAGGTGCTTTTCTTCCAGGCGGTAGCGGTTGATATAGCTGTCTTCGCTGGGCGAATCCATGCAGATCCAAATGGAATATATCTTTTTGATACTATTATAATCCTTGCCTTCGAATTCCCGCTCTTTCTGTGAAGAAATAAGACGGCAGGCATAGAAGACGGCCCGTTTCATCAAATGATATGTCAGTGTTGATTCTTTCTGGGTACGCTGGGCCTCTACGTTGATAATGAGGGTCATGGTTTCCCTTGCGCCTGGTGCACGGGCATGGAAGAGGATGTCGTAAGTAATATACCCCTCTTTCGGTGCCCCGTCCTCATTGCGGTCGCCTGAGATTTTGGAGGGCACGGCATTCGTAAGGCCCGGGTTTACAGGTACACTTCCCACAAGCGGTGTTCCTTCAATATATTTGTTTGCAATGTCATCGATGCTGGCATCCTGGAATTCGGGAACCACCTTTTTTACGATTTCAGCGAGTAGTTTCCGGCTGGCCAAAAGGTGCTTGGCGTGCTGGTCATACTTTGCGTTATCCGAACCGTATAGGGAATCCATCATATTTTCTGTTATGATAAATCTTTGCTCAGTCATGGATTCGCCTCCTTTCTTTCTCTATCCATATTGTAAGGGAATAAAAAGGTGGATGCAAGGAAAGAGTGATTTTGGGAGGAATCATTAGCTTGTAAGATAATCAGGCAGTCAGACTGGTGGGAATGCACTTTTTCTCACATACGGCGGACTGCATATGAGCGGGGAGATTTCTCCACTCTGTGGAGGTCCTGCATAGGACCTCCAAGTCAGCCGAAGTTGGCCCGCGTAGAACGATGGTGATATTCATTAGCTTACTTACTATCGTACACCCTTTGCCTTTTCGAGGCGTTCACCCATAGGGAAGCGTGTCACTGGATTCTCAGTCGCCATACGGCTCCCTATGAATCCAGTTCCCTTGCCACCTCAAGGGGAAACGAGAAATTCAGAAGGGCTTTCCTATTGTCGGCTGACCGGCTGCGGTCGAAATGACGGGGGTGCCAGACATCAGATAATCAGACTATCAGACTTCAGACTGGAATGGTGGGAACTCCCTCATGAAATGTGAAATTCCTAACAAAACTCCCTCATGAAATGTGAAAAATGGTTGAAAACTCCCTCATGAAATCGTATGATGATAGAAGAGGACAGTGTTTATTGAGAGGAGGGACCTGGTATGTATCTCAGGAGGAAGGTGGATGATTTTCTGGCGGCATGGAAGAGCCGGCCCCATAAGCCGCTTGTGATTTCAGGGGCCAGGCAGGTGGGAAAGACGGAGTCCATACTCCGGTTTGCCCGCAAAAATTATAAGAATTATATTTATATCAATTTTGTGGAAGAACCGGTATATAAAATGATACCATTGGATGATCTTCGGCCGGAAGCGATTATACGCAGTATTTCCCGTGTGAATCCGTCGCTGCAGTTCATCTCTGGAGAGACGGTTATCATTTTTGATGAGGTGCAGGATTTTCCGCAGATTGCAGCATCCCTCAAGTTTTTTAAGATAGATGGCCGGTATGATGTGATTCTGAGTGGTTCCATGCTGGGGGTTCATTATCACAGTATCGAAAGTGTCAGTGTGGGATATAAAGAAGATTATGAAATGGTTTCTCTTGACTTCGAGGAATTCCTTTGGGCCAGGGGATATGATGGGGATTTCATTGATTCCATGCTGGAACATATGAAGGAAATGAAGCCCTTTTCCCCGTTGGATATGAAGCTGCTGCAGAATCTTTTTCTTGACTACTGTACTTTAGGCGGTATGCCTGAAATCGTACGGACCTATATAGAGCAGGGGACATTTGAGGGTACGCTGGATTTGCAGCACCAGCTTCTTTTGGATTATGAAGGGGACATCCGGAAGTATTTGAGCGGGCTGGAACAGACAAAGGTGCTTTCTGTTTTCCGGCAGGTTCCCATACAGTTGGCAAAGGAAAATAAAAAGTTCCAGATTACCGGGATTTCTAAAAATGCAAGGATCAAAAATTATATGGACGCCATTGAGTGGCTCAAGGATGCTGGGCTGATTAGTCTGTGTTATTGTCTGCATACCCCTTCTCTGCCGCTTAAAGGAAACTATGAGGGAAATAAGTTTAAAATTTATTTCAGGGATACCGGTATGCTGGTAGCATCGCTGGATGACGAATCACAGCTGGATTTCCGTGCCAATAGAAATATGGGCGTATACAAAGGTGCACTGTATGAAAATGCGGCGGCAGAGGCCCTTTCTAAAAGCGGTTATTCTTTATATTATTACAAGAAAAATGATTCTACCCTGGAGGAAGATTTCTTCATCCGCACAAAGGATGAATTACTGCCGGTAGAGGTGAAGGCGGTCAATGGCAGGGCAAAGTCTTTGCGGACTTTGATTCAAAGCAGCGCTTATCCGGATATCCGACATGGAATCAAACTTATTGGCGGAAATGTGGGGTACGCAGATGGTATATATACATTCCCCTTCTTTTGCGCCTTTCTCCTGAGACGGCTGGTTATGGGAGGGGATTTGAGGAAAGAGGACTGAGGAAAGAGATTTGAGGTTTGAGGGGGAACAGTGAAATTCTGCTATCCGCTGTCGGCTGTCCGCTTTCCGATGAAAGAGTGAAGCGGACAGTCAGACGTCAGATTTCAGACTGGCTGGGGATGGCTTTTCCTCATATGCGGCGGGGATGCGTAGAGCAGGGAGATTTCAGGGGTGCGCTTCGCTGCGGTTGAAATGACGGGGTGCCGCTTTTATTGTGCTACTACGCAGTGGTGGCAAGGGAACTGGAGTCACACCAGCGAACATAATTTGCAGGAGCAAAGCGACGCACAAATTATCGTGAGTCGGTGATAGCCATGCTATAGGGAGCCCTTGGGCGACCGAGAATCCAGTGACACGCTTCCCAACGGGGCAAAGGTGGGACGCAGTACCAAAGGGGGAGAAAAGAGATTTGAGGGAGAGTCGGTTAGACAATCAGACTGATAGGGAATCCTATTTTATAAAAGTGCGGCATGCCGCACTTTTGTAAAATAGGATTTTTTGTTATATTGCAATGCCTGCAATTTCTGTATAAAATGAAGGCAGGTATCATTTTATTGTTTTGCGGCATGCCGCACTTTTGTAAAATGGAGGGCGTCATGGAGATTGAGAGGCCTTTTTATCTGAAACGGCTGCTTCGGCTGAAGGATAATGGACGGATTAAGATTATTACGGGTATGCGCCGGGCGGGGAAGTCGTACCTTCTGTTTACGCTTTTCCGAAGGGAGCTTCTACGGAAGGGGGTGCCGGAGGATTGTGTGATTTCCATTTCCCTGGATGAGCTGGCCAATGCCCGGGAGAGGAATCCGCTGGAGCTGGATCGGTGGATCCGGAGCCGGCTGAAGGATGATGGGCGGCGGTATTATATCTTTATTGATGAAATCCAGTTTGTGGAGAGTATCCCTAATCCCTATCTGCCTTCATCGGAGATTACTTTTGTGGATGTGGTGATGGGGCTGATGAAGCTGCCTTACGTGGATATTTATATTACGGGGAGCAATTCCCGCATGCTGTCTTCGGAGGTGCTGACCCAGTTCCGGGACCGGGGAGACGAGGTACGGGTATATCCTTTGTCCTATGAGGAGTTCCTGTCCGTATGGCAGGGGGATATCCGCTTTGCGTTTAATGAGTACTGTACCTATGGCGGCATGCCGGTGGTACAGTCGCTTTCGTCTCACGAGGAGAAGAGCCGGTATCTGAATGATCTTTTCCGGAGGACTTATATCCGGGATGTGGTGGAAAGAAATCGTATCGCCAAGGATGAGGATGTGCTGGAGGAGCTGCTGGATATTCTGTCTTCTTCCACCGGTTCTTTGACGAATCCGGCCAAGCTGTCCCGGGCCTTTGCATCTATGGAGCATATCCAAATATCGGGGCCCACGATTTCCCGGTATATCGATTATTTCATGGATGCTTTCCTTCTGGAGAAGGCGCAGCGGTATGATGTGAAAGGAAAGCGGTACATGGCGTCTCCCTACAAGTATTATTTCACCGATGTGGGGCTCAGAAACGCGCGGCTCCATTTTCGTCAGCAGGAGCCTACCCATATTATGGAAAATGTGATTTTTACGGATCTGCGCCGCCGGGGGCTGGATGTGGATGTAGGCATGGTGGAGTATAATTACCGGGATGAGGCGGGGCATAAGCTGCGCAAAAATTTCGAGGTGGATTTTGTGGTGAACAGGGGCAGCAGCCGTTGGTATATCCAGTCTGCTTTCCGTATGGATACAGAGGAGAAGAGGAAACAGGAAACGGAATCGCTGCGCCGCATCGATGATTCGTTCCGCAAAATAGTGGTCCTGCGGGATGCGGTCATTCCCTGGCAGGATGAGCAGGGGATTCTGTATGTGGGGGTGGAGCAGTTCCTTACGGATCCCACGCTGCTGGGGAGGTAAGAGATTTGAGGAAGCGGTCGGATGGTGAAATTCTGCTATCCGCTGTCTGCTTTCCGATGAAAGGGGAAATCAGACTATCAGACGATCAGAGGTCAGACTGGCATAGTGCCCGGAAGCGTATCTTCCACTTACGGCAAGTGACGTAGAGGCGGGAGATTTTGGGGGCTTCGCTCAAAATGACGGGGCGCCGTTTTTATTGTGCCACCACGCAGTGGGGGAAAGGTGGTACGCAGTACCAAAGGGGGAGAAAAGAAAGATTTGAGGAAAGAGAATTGAGGTTTGAGGGATCGGTCAGATGGTGGAATTCTGCTATCCGCTGTCTGCTGTCCGCTTTCCGATGAAAGAGGAGATCAGACTATCAGACTGTCAGACTGGAATGGTGGAAACTCCCTCATGAAATGTGAAATTCCGAATAAAATTCCCTCATGAAATGTGAAAAATGGCCAGAAGTTCCCTCATGAAAGCGACTATTTGTCAAAGGCAGATGGAAATGAAGATATCCTATTCCCAAAACTTTGAAAAACAGGAAGTTTTGGGAATAGGGACGGTGGGAGAATGGGCTTTATGAAAAAGCCCATTTTACAAAAGTGCGGCATGCCGCACTTTTGTAAAATGGGGAGTGTTCCGGAAATTGATTTGTGGTGAAGTATTTATGGCGCCACGGTTTCTGCTGTTTCTACAAACCAGAGGGGATGGGCTGTCTTGAGGGTTTCGCGGAGGGATTTGCCCTCTTTTTTGTTTTCCGGAAGGAGGAAGAAGGCGGAGCCGGAGCCGGTCATGAGGGCGGGGCGGGAGAGGGCCCGGAGGGTGCGGGCGGTGTCATGGAGGATGGGATGGGTGGGAAAGAGGGCGCTTTCGAAGTCGTTGGACAGGGAGGAGAAGAGGAGGCTCTTGTCTCTTGTTTCCAGGGCCTTTACACAGAGGACGGTGGTGTTTTCCGGCCGGCTGTCTCTGGCATCGATGGCGGCGTAGGCTTTGGCGGTGGAGACGGAGGTCTGGGGGCGGACGATGAGGAGGGGGAGGCCCGGCCATGAGGGAAGGGGAGTGAGTTTTTCTCCGATGCCCTCACAGCGGGCGGCGCCGGTAAGGACGCAGAAGGGGATGTCGGCGCCCAGAGCGGCGCCCAGGGCGGCGAGCGTTTCCAGGGTGTCCCCTGTTTCATAGAGGGCCGAAAGTCCCCGGAGGACGGCGGCAGCGTCGGAGGAGCCGCCGCCCATGCCTGCTTCGGAGGGGATTTCCTTGGCGAGGGTCATGGAGACGCCGCCAGTGATATGGCGGGCAGCAAGGAAATGCTCCGCCGCCTTCACCATGAGGTTGTCCCGGCCCGTCGGGGCACTGCCCTTCAGGATGGAAAGGCTGACGGTGTCCGCCTTTTTGAGGGTGATGGTGTCATGGAGGGAGATGGAGTGCATGACGGAGTCAATGTCATGGTATCCGTCCGGCCGCCTGTCTCCTACGGACAGGGTGAGATTGATTTTTGCATAGGCTGTTTCCTGTATCATTTCATGCTCCTTGTGGAAATGGGTTTTCTTTATTATAGCCTATAGGGGGATCATTGTCCGCTTTCCGCTATCTGCTGGCTGTGAGCGGATGGACTGTATTCCCGAAAGCAGGGAGGTTCAGACGGTGAGATGGCAGACATCAGACGTCAGACATCAGACGTCAGACATCTGACTTCCCGCCGCCTCGCCGGTCATCCTGAGCGCAGCGAAGGATCTCGGTACGTGCCGATAGTGAGGTAAAGGCAGGTAAATACCGGTCGGCGGGAAGGAAATCCCGTAATGTAAGCCTCCTTCCGCTGGAAGGAGCTGCCCGGCAGGGCTGAGGATAGGTCTTTGTGGAGCCAAGGCGGCATATATTATCATTGCCGCGCAGCGGCAATCCACAACCCGCTGAACCCTTTGAATCCTCACGCCCCCGGGCGTGTCCATGAACCTTTTCCCTTTTGCGGGCCCTACGGGCCCGCCCCCCTTTGGTGCTAACGCACCACCTTCCCCCCGCAAGCGGTGGGACAATAAGTGAGGGGGGAGAGAGAACCCTCTGAACCCTTGATCGGGATCGGGGGAGCTGGCTTTCTCCCTCCATAAACTTGCCCACCCCCGCATGCGGGGGTGGGGGGACCACGAAGTGGTGGAAGGGG
>NZ_CALGPS010000177.1 GCF_937959425.1 uncultured Dialister sp. | reverse complement strand
TTTCAAGCTTAAGAACCCTCCGGCCCAGCGGGCCGGTCCATCTTAAGAACCTTCCCTCCCACCCTTTCCCTCCACTTCCCAAAGTGCTATGCTATACACAAATCTACCAAGCAGGAGGCAGCGATGAACGACACAGACAATGCATCATTTCGGAAATGGATACTGGCGGCCCTTTTGGCGGGAGCGGGGGTGCTTCTTTCCCCTCTCTTTTCCTTTCCCCTGGGGGTGACCCGGGCTTTTCCGCTGCAGCACATGATTAATATTTTCCTGGCGGTACTCTGTGGCAGCCGGTACAGCACATCGGCGGCTTTCTGCACGTCCCTTATCCGTAATCTTCTGGGCACCGGAAGCCTTCTGGCCTTCCCGGGGTCCATGGTGGGGGCCTTCCTGTCGGGCTTCCTCTACAGCCGGCTCCACAGTCTGTGGGCGGCGGTGCTGGGGGAATTCGTAGGCACTTCCATTATCGGTGGCCTCCTGTCTTATCCCATTGCCGCCCTTTTCATGGGTTCTTCCAAAGGGGCCCTCTTCTATGTATCCCTCTTTTCCGTTTCCTGCGGCGCCGGCTGCGTCATTGCCTATGTGGTTTTGAAGAGCGCCCGCCTGATTCAAACAGAATTTATGAAATCGAGATAAAATAAAGTGCCTGAGGGGCTCTTGAAACAGATTTGAAAATGAAACAGGCATCTCCTTTTTCAAAAAAGACCGGAATCCGGTCTTTTTTTCGTGATATGTATGCACTTTTTTAGCTGATAACATGGGACTTATTGCCTTTTTATCATCAGGTGCTAATTCCTATTGACAGAGTATTTCATTTCAGGGTATAATGTTTTAGTTTCATGAGATAAAAATTATTCAATTTCGTACTATCGTTTTATAAATAAAAATCCATTTGAGAATTTTAGAGAGCTTACGAAAGCTCCGGGGAGAGAAAATGAGACACTGCCTTCTGAAAACCACACTGGCTGCCTTTTTTGCAGCCACCGCATTCACCGTTTCCGCCGCCAATCCTTTTGCTGACGTGGATACATCCTCCTGGGCCTACCAGGCTGTATGCCAGCTGTCCGACCAGGGCGTAGTGGATGGCTATCCCGACGGCACATTCAAAGGGGATAAGAACGTAAGCCGCTACGAACTGGCCCAGATTATCGCCCGCCTCATGGCGAAGGAAGACAGCCTCAATGACAGCCAGAAGGCTATGGTGCAGAAGCTGTCCGCTGAATACGCCGGCGAGCTCCAGAGCCTTGGCGTCCGGGTGAAGGAATTGGAAAAGAAGACAGGAAACCTCTCCACTGTGACGGAACTTAGGGTGCAGGACATTCCTCGCTATGACAATGTATACAAAGACAATAAATCCAGCCACGACGAACTGAGCCTCCGTGTCCGTATCAACACCATGGCCAATGTGAACGACAGAAGCACCGTGTACAGCCAGCTGGAAACCACCATGGGCATGAACGGCTCCACTCCCTTCAACCCCAACCGCCAGGACTGGTCCAGCCGTGAAAGCTCGGACTCCGATAAAACAAGAACCGGCTACGGTGACGGCGATCTCCACATGAACCGCCTGTGGGCAACCTACCAGTTCGGACCGAAACAGGACACCTCCAAGCTGCCCTTCGGCCCCTCCAAAAACCTCATCGGCATCGGCCAGTTCCCCGTGAAAATGGGCGTCACCGGCTACACCTACGACGGCCAGTTCAAAGGCGCCTTCATCTCCTTCGGCGACTACCGCCAGGGCGGCCGCTTCACCATTGCCCATGGCCGCGCTACGGATATCAACTATAACTACACCGGGCCTATGGTTCGCGGCATGCCAAATATGTCTGCCCTGACTACAAATGCAATTAAGGGACAGCTTTTAAATGCTTTAACAAAGAGCCCGGATGTAATATCTGCAATTGAAAATGATAAGACAGGCCAGCTTGCAGGTTTCATGTCAGGAGCCGTGAGTAAAATAAATGCTGCCGATAATAATAGAGATTTGCAGAACACCATTTCTGCTATTGGAAAGAACTTAGCTGCGTCCGGAGATCCGATGTTGGCGGGGATTGGGCAGAGAGTCCAGGGCATTAATATTGCCAACCTTGTTTCCAATGGCGTAGGCTACTATAACCTTGATAACGATACCCTTTACCCCATGGGCAAAGATGTAATGGAAGACTGGGGACAGGATGAAGATGTGCCGGTGACCTATGCTTCCTACATTTTCAAGAAACCGAAACAGTGGGAATTCCATGCCTACGGCATGACCGCCAACGGCCCCATCGGTAAAATCTGCAAGGCCTACGGCTTTGCCGGTGCCTACTACGTGACCCCCATGTGGCATGTACAGGGCGAATTCGTGAAGAACATGCGGAAACTCCCTCTGAACAATGAACGGCCCTACAGCTTCAACTACGGCCTTCACTACGGCACTGCCGATGTGCTGACAGCCCGTTCCTTCGAAGTGGGGCTGGACTATGTATACAGCCAGGCAGGCACCTACTTCGGCGGCTCCTCCGACGACATCGTAGACCAGTACATGGGCCATATTTATAAAAACTGGCATGGCATGCATAATGTTCCTGCCTATATTGCAGACAAGATGGATGCCCAGCTTAATGGCACCGATTCTGCTAATCGCAACTACGGCGGCGCTAAATTCTTCCTGGCCAAAGCCTCCTTCGTCCCCATGAGAGGCCTCATCATTGATGCGGAATACGGCTTCAATGCCAAAGACATGGGCGGACGGAAAATGGACAACATGTTCATGCTGAAAGCTACGGCTTACATTAAATAAAACCCCATAGGGGCATGAAAAAACCGGATGAGAAATCATCCGGTTTTTTAGTGGGGTAGTAGGGAAAAGGTTCTAAAGATTGACCGGCCTGCGTCCGGAGGGTTCTTAGGTTGTGCGCCAGTTCGGCGTGTATAGTATAGTCTGGTGAAAGC
>NZ_CALGPS010000176.1 GCF_937959425.1 uncultured Dialister sp. | reverse complement strand
GGAGGGGGAGATTCTAGCGGCTCTGTATTTAGTGCAACTTATGGGGAGAAGGTTCTTCGCGGGTTGTTGTGCCCCCGCACAGCGGGGTGGCAAGGGAACACGAGTCACACCAGCGAACTGGATTCATAGGGGAGCCTGAGCGACCTGAGAATCCAGTGAGTCGGTGATAGCCGTGCTGTAGGGAGCCGCAGGCGACTGAGAATCCAGTGACACGCTTCCCTTTGGGTAAGTCCGGCGCAGCCGGATAGGGGGTGGCCGCGTAGCGGCCAATTCAGCAGAATGTTTAGCGAGAATTAAGCAGCAGGAGGGTAGCCCCGTAACGCTGACTTCATAATCATAGCCGCCAAAGGCGGCTATCCACAACCCTCGCCCGCAAAGTGGGCGTCAAACCTGAGAACCCTCCGGCGTAAGGCCGGTCAAACTTAAGAACCTTTTCTCTCCCCTGTCACTTGTGACAGGGTCCTGTTTTATTTTTTTTGATACGATTTAGGTAAATTGGCATAGTATGGTTTCTTCTCGGGGAGGGAAATGTATGATGAGGACTGAATGGAAACTGGCACTGCTGGTCATGGGGATTTCTGCGGTGTGCATGCCTTCTTTGGCGGCGGATGTGCCTTCTGCCATACAGCAGGTGGCGGGAAAGGCGGAGAGGACGGCAGAGACGAACCGGCAGCTTTCAGGGTATTACCGCTACAGCCGGTATCGGGATTTGAAGCCTTCGGAAAATCCGGTGTCGGTGAGTGAAGGGGAGAAGGAGAAGCCGTCCGGCGAGATTTCCTTTATGGTGAAGGAGGTGCGGGTGACGGCTTCGAAGTTCCTGACGGAGGAGGATATCCGGGGAGCGGTCCGCTTTCCCGGGCCCGGGGAGATGAAGCTCTCTGACCTTAAGGCCATGGTGGATCGGCTGAATGGGCTGTATAAAGAGAAGAAAATCCTTACGGCGGAGGCGGTTCTGCCGCCGCAGACGGTGAAGGACGGCATTGTGTACATCCGGCTCATTGAGGGTAAGTACGGGGAGACCTCTGTTTCCGGCAATCACAGGATTTCTACGGATTCCATCCTCCACCGTATCCATACGGAGAAGGGGCAGCTCTCGGACCTGCGGCGGCTGGAAGACGAGGTGCGGGTGTACAATGCCACGAATACGTACCAGCTCACGGCGCGGCTGGTGCCGGGGAAGGAAGAGGGCGCTTCGGATGTGGAGCTCTTCCTCCATGAGGCGGAAAATCCCATTTCAAGCTTTATCTTTACAGACAACACGGGACAGAAGGAGAGCGGCCGGTACCGTATCGGCGCTTACACGGAGTACCGGGGTATCGGCGGCCATGATGCCAGCCTGGCGGTGGCGCCCATTTGGACGGAGGGCATTTGGGGCGGTTCGGTGATTTATGATACGCCCATGGGACACCACGGCACAAGGATGGCTCTCTCCTACAGCCGGAACCTGGTGGATATTATTGACGGCGCCTTCAAGGATTTTGATTTGAAATCCAATTCCAATGATATGGCCCTGTCTTTCACCCATCCGCTGAATGTGACGGTTCTGTCGAAGGTGGACCTTTTTGTGGAGGGGCACCGGAAGTGGTCGGATACGTCCTATGCGGGCATGGAGCTTTCGGATAATGAGACCAGGACGGTGAAGGCAGGTCTGTCGTTTCGAAGTTTTGATGAAAACGGCCTGTGGTTCGGCATGGCCAGTGTCACCGGATTTAAGGGGAAGTACCATGTGAGCGATGAGAGGAATGACGGTTCCTATTACAATATGTACCTCATGCGGCGGCAGGACCTGCCGGGGGAAAGGTACCTCACTTTCCGGGCCTACGGGCAGTACAGCGCCTTTAAGGAGCTGCCGTCGACAGAGCAGTTCACCCTGGGCGGCATGAGTACGGTGCGGGGGTATCGGGAAAGTCTTCTTTCCGGCGATAAGGGCTGGTATGGAGGTCTGGAGTACGGTTTCCCCCTGTCCTCGGATAAGAAGAGCTGGCGGAGCTTTGTTTTCCTGGACCACGGCGTGGCCTACAACAATTACGGCACCCATGCAGTGCGTCATTTCATCACGTCCACGGGCCTTGGACTGGAATACAGTAAAGGCGGCTGGTACGGCAGGGTGGTTTACGGCATCCCCCTGAACCACAGTGATGATATCCATGGCGAGCATGGAAGAATCCATTTCTATCTGCAGCGGAACGTGTGACCGCTGTTATCCCTGATACAAAAACTTTTGGTTGAAACGCTTTTGCATATAAAGGGAGGGCGTATCTCATGAATAAGATATACAAGGTGGTATGGAATGCAGCCCGGGGCTGCTATGTGGTAGGTTCGGAGCTCATGAAGACCCATCAGGGGAAGAAGAAAAGCAGGGAAGGCGTCATTTCAAGGTCCGCCATGGCGCTTCTGACAGGTCTGGCAGGCTGGGGCGCGGCGGCAAATATCATTTATGCCGATGTGACGGTGGCGGATCCATCGAAGTATGGAAATACGGTACGGCAGAACGGCAATGTCTTTGACGTGATGAACCAGCAGGTGAAGGACAAAAACGCATTGAACCGGTTCGACCGGTTCAGCCTTACGGAAAACCAGATGGCCAATCTTCACATGGGGGATGCGGAGCGTCAGATTAATATTGTCAACCAGAGAATGGACGTGAATGGCGTGGTTAATGCCATCAAGGACAATAAAATCGGCGGCGATGTGTATTTCTTCTCGGACAAGGGCATTGCGGTAGGCGCCAAAGGGGTGTTTAACGTGGGCAGCCTTACCCTGGGCACCAATGCCAAGGCAGGGGAGAAGCTCTTTGATGAGGGATTCGGCGAGTACGACGGGAAAACGGGTACTGCTAAAGCAAAGTACATTGCAGGCAGCGGCGCCATTTCCGTGAAAGGGACTATCAACACGGATGGTGATGTCATCCTGGGCACGAAGAAGGACCTGACACTGGACGGGGCTTCTATCAAAACCCATCGTGACCTTGCGTCGGTGAATGTGGAAAGCTCTTTCTCGGATATGAGAAAACAGGTGATGAACCTTCCGGAAAAGGGGAGCGCTGACGCGGCGAAAGCCCTGGGAAACGGGGATGTGGTGCTTTACACTGAAGATAACGCTTCCGTGAGCGGCGGGAAGATTATGTCCGCCGGCGGCAATGTGACCGTCAGCGCCGTTTCTTCGGACGCCAAACTGCAGGCGGACCCGGAGGAAAAGCCTGCGGACGGCATGATTTCCATCAAGAACGCCTATATTGATTCCTCTTCTGACAAGCGGGACAGCGGGAAAATCGAAGTGTCCGCCGCAAGGGACGTGATGGGCGTTTCCCGGGTGGAAGTGGACGGCAGCACCCTGGACGCTTCCGGCAAGGGCGGTCATCATTCCGGTGACGTTGCTGTCCATGCCACGGCGGCCACCCAGCTTTATGCCTGGGACATCGGCGACGGCGCCTATGCACAGGTGCACATGGGTAAAGATAAGGACGTGAGCGGCAGAAATACCATCACCGCAGACAATGTGGACATTGCGGCCTATGCCACCACCACCGGCGACATCGGCCAGAGCAACGAATCGAAAACAGAGGCGGAGCTGGAGGCCAAAGTGCAGAACGCAGGGGAAGAAGGCACGGCTCTTTCCCTCCTGAAGGATATGGGCGGCAATCTTCGGGCTGTGGTGCAGGCCACGAAAATCAAGGCCGGTGCCGATGTGGATATTGAAAAGACGGACATGGCTGCTTTGGGCGGCGGGAAAGATGAAAGCGCTTCCCATGGAAATATTTCCATTCTTTCCAATGCCCGCTCCGCCATCCAGCCTATGACTATCGGCGCCGTGGGCTACGGCGTGAACGTGGGCATCAGTGATGTGGACTCCCATGTCCATGTGGATCACAGCAGCCTGTATGCCGCAAAGGATACGGATATTTCCGCTGTGGGGGACAATAAGGTATCCATGTCCCTCATTGAACTGAATTTCCTTGACGATAAGGTGCGGTCCACCGTGGATTTCACCTGGGCCGAATTAAACAGCCGCGTGTCGGCTGTGGTGGGCGAAAATGCCACTATTACCAGTAAGGAAGATGCGTCGGTGAAGGCGTCCTCCACCAGGACCCTGTCCTCCTCCGTGTCCAACGGCGGCGATACGAATGTCATCGGCATTGCGGCTTCCGTGGCCATGGCGGACACGAAGGCGGAGGCGGAAATGAACGGCACCGTCTATGCCGGCGGCGATGTGACCGTGGAAGCGGACAACTCCATAGCCAAGTCCGAAAGCGGCGTATACCAGGCGGACACCAGCAAGGCGTCCTCCATGAGCGGCGAATCGGGGCTCGCGCCTACGGTGAATGCCGTGAAGGACAAAGGCGGACAGGCGGCAGGGAAGGTGAAGGACGGTGCCGTATGGATTTATGAAAAAATCAAGAGCCTGGTCGCAGATAAGGGCGAAGATGAAGGCATCGAACTGGATGACCTGGATGTGGATGAGGAAAAGAATCCGGAGCAGGCGGCGGAAGCAAAGAAGAAGCCCTGGAACAAGCTGGGCCTTAACGGTGCTACGGCCATCCTTCTTTCCGGAAACGACGCCAATGCATCGGTGACGGGCAAAGTGCGGGGCATTTCCGATTCTCCGGTGGATGGGAAATATAGAGGAAATGACGCGAAAGGCGCCGGGTCCCTTACGGTGAAGGCGGAAAATATCGCCCGCACTTCCGCCAAATCGGCGGCTTTTCAGGCACCGCCGGCAAAGGAAACGGGAGCCGATGACAAGCAGGTCACCGTTTCGGCGGCAGTCACCTACACCGCCCAGAAGAATCATAGCACCGCTTTTATTTCCGGCGATACGAAAACCGAAGGCGATACGAAGGTTACGGCGGAAACAAAAATCCCCTGGCAGACAAAGCTCACCGGCACGGGCATGGCAGAAATTGGCATGAATGCGGTGTTCATCGCCATTGACGGCACGGGCCAGGAGCTTCCTTCCTACCTGGTGGACAGCTGGACCCAGACTTCCGGCAGCGGGGAAAAGGCAAACGGCGCCGCTTCCATTGCCGTGGTGAACTACGACAACAGCGCCAAAGCCTTCATCGGTAAGAAAGACGATGCCCAGAGGGAAGCACCGAAGGTGGAAGCCGGCGGGAACGTGGATGTGAATGGGACAACCGATATTACCACCGTCAATTTTACAGGCAGCGTGAAGAACCTGCTGAACAAGGCGCCTGTTAACGTATGGTCCGGCAGAAGAAATGAAATTTTCAACAAGAAGGACTGGGATCCCAATGAAGCCTCCAATACAGGCATCGGCGGCGCAGCCCTGGCGGTGCGGCAGAAGAATAATGCCGAAGCCTATATCGACGGCGGTGCGGAGGTGACAAGCGGAAAAGATACGAATGTGACCGCCCGCACAGAAGCCTTCAATCTTGCCATGACAGCCGCCGGCGGCATGGCCAAATCCCTGGCCATCGACGGCACGGTGGGCGTGAACCGCATTGACAACAGCACGAAAGCTTATCTTGGAAAGGGCACCATCACTTCCGGGAAAGATGTAAATATTTCCGCATCCGATGATTCGGTGGACGTGAACCTGGCAGGCGCCGTAGGTGCCGGCGAAGGTTCCGGCATCGGTGCCACCATCGGATACAACCATATTATCCGTGACACCGAAGCCTGCGTCACAGGAAATATGGACGCCGAAGGGGATATGACGGTGCACGCGGAAAACACGGGAGAAATCATCGCAGCCTCCGCAGCCGGCGCTGTCACCTATGAAGGAAAAGGAACAAGCGCTGTCAACGGCGGCGGAAGCTCCGGTTTCCATACTCCTGATGCGGAAGAGGAATCGGAAGATGGCGGCGGTCTGGAAGGGCTTGCTGACAGCATGGCAGGAGAGACCACAAACCTTGCCTCCTCTGCGGACAGCACGATTTCCAAAGCCGCATCGCAGGACAGCTCCATGAAGGACAATGCCGGCAAGGCTAAAGGCGGTCTGGCGGCATCGGCCAATGTGGCGGTGAACCGTATCCACGATACCTCCAGGGCCTACGTGAAGAAGGATGGGGAAGAACCGGTGATTTCCGGCGGTGCCCTCTCTGTCACCAGCAGCAATGACAGCAGCATCATTGCCACAGCCGCTGCCATTTCCGCCAGCTTTTCCTCCCAGAATACCCATGCCCTTGCAGGAAGCTTCATGTACAACTCCATCACCGGCGTGAACGAAGCCTATGTGGAAGGGGCGGACATGACCTTAACCGGCAGCAAAAAGAAGGACAGGGACGAATCCCTGGCGGTGGAAGCGGAAAATAAGGAAACCATCACCAATGTGGCCGCCAGCGGCAGCTACACCCCCAAGGGAAACGCCGTGGCAGGACAGGTGAGCCTCAACTGGGTGGACGATGAAAACCGGGCATGGGTGAAGGACTCTTCCCTTAAAGCGGACGAAGTGGTTTCCATTTCCAGTAAAAACAACGGGAAAATCGGTTCCTACACCGGCGCCGTGGCGGCTGCCACCGGCGGATCCGGCGCAAGCGGCAACGCGGTGGGCGCAGCCATCAACGTGAACCTCATGGAAGGGGATACCACCGCTTTCCTGGAAAATACGGAAGTCAAAGGCGCCTCTTCCGGCAGCGCCGGAAAAACGGCGGTGACGGCGGAGGAAAAGAGCCATATCACCTCCATCGTGGCGTCCGGGGCGGCGGCCAATAATTTCGGCGGCGCTTTCTCCGCCAGCGGAAACTGGATCCATACCGCAGCCGACGCCCATGTAGAGAACAATAAGAGCATGGAGGCAGAAAGCCTTGCCGTGGAGGCGGGGAAGCATTCCACCTCTACCCTGGGCGTAGGCAGTGCGGCCATCGGAAATCAGGCGGCGGGAGCTTCCATCGGCGTCATGGTGAATGATTCCACCGTGAAGGCGTCCCTCGCCGGCAGTGAAGACCATGTCATTTCCGGCGGCGGCATCACGGTGAAGGCGGACAATGCCTACAACGGATCCGCCTCGGACAGTGAAAGTGACAGCACCGCCAAAAACGTGGCGGTGGGATTTGCCGGCGGCGCGGCCCAGTTTGGCGGCTCCGGCTCCGTTACCGTGAACGTCATCAGGCAGACCACCGACGCTTCTCTTGGCAAAGGAAGATATGATGCAGGAAGCGGCAAGGTGGACGTGGAAGCCATCACAAAGGCAAATCTCTTCGGCCTGGCCGGCGGCGTGTCTGTTTCCGGCGGCACCGGCATCGGCGCGGCGGTGGATGTAGAGCATTATACCGGCCATACCTATGCAGGGCTGGAAGACGGGGCCGACATCATTGACGGCGCCGGGGTCATTGTGAATGCGGACTCTTCTGAAAACATGACCTCCATTGCCGCCACCCTGGCAGGCGGCAGCAGCTTCGGCGGCGCCGGAGCGGCAGGAGCCCATTCCATCACCACCGATACCGGAGCCTATATGGGAAGCGGCAAAGGCAGTAAAGGGGCAAAGGCCGTGGTGAAGGGCACTGTGGATGTCAAAGCGAAAGACACCACAAAGCTCACCACCGCAGCCGGAAGCGGCGGCATCGGCGAAAGCGCGGGCGTAGGCCTTACGGCGGCAGTGGAAGTGGTGGACAAGAATGTCACTGCTTCGGTGGGTAAGAATTCGAAGGTCAATGCAGCAGGACTTTCCGTTTCCGTTGAAAATACAAGCGATTCCGTCACCTTTGCCGCAGGCCTTGGCGCCGGCGGCACCGCAGGCGTGGCAGGAGCGGCATCGGAAACCTTTGTCACCCATACCACGAAAGCCTTTGTGGATGACGGTGCCGATGTCACTGTTAACAGCCGTCCCGGCAGGGCGGATGACGGCAGGGCCCTTATCAAAGCAGCTTCTTCCTTCACCCAGGGAAGCGGCGCAGGAAGCCTTGGCGCCTCCGGCACCGTAGGCGCCGGTCTTGCCAATGCCACCGTGTCTCTTAACGCTGACACCGAAGCCTATGCAGGAAATGGGGCCAAAGTGAAGGCAGATGACATTGCCATCGACGCCTCCCATAAGACAGACATTACCTACGCCACCATTGCCGGCGGCGTAGGCGGCAATGCAGGCCTTTCCGGCTCCATCGGCGTGAACGTGCTGGATACGGAAACAAAGGCATACACCGGAAATGACGCGGCCCTTACGGCGGCTGCCAAAGACATTACCCTTTCCGCTGAAGACACCACGAAGCTTCACGGCGGAAACGGCGGCGCAGTCATTGGCATTAACGGCGGCGGCGCCGGGGCGGCGGTAGCGGCCACAGTGGTGAAGAAAGACACTGAAACCTATGCAGGAAAGAATGCAAAACTGGACAGCAGAGGCAAAGTGACCCTTTCTTCCGATAATAAGGAAAATCTGCTGAACGTTTCCATCCAGGCCTCCGGCGGTCTTTATGCCGGCCTGGCGGGCGCGGCGAACTCCACCGTCCTTCATGCCACCACCAAAGCATTCACCGACACCGGCGTATCCATCAATACCGGTGAAGACTACAGAAACGGAGGCGGCGATGTGAGCCTTGCCGCCACCCATGAAATCGAAAGGATGGACTCCACCGCCGCCGGCGCGGCGGCAGGCGCAGGTTCCATCGGTGCCGGTGTGGACGTGGGCGTTGTACGCACCCAGACCAATGCATACCTGGGCGATGGCAATACAGTCCATACGAAGGGCTCTGTTTCCGTGAAAGCCCATGACAATATGCATGACATTGCCACCCGTCCCCTGGCGGCTTCCATCGGCGGCGTGGGACTCTCCGGCAGTATTTCCGTCTACAGCTTCGGCGGCGCCCTGTCGGATGATGATAAGGCGGCGCTGAAGGGAAAAACATCGGAAAATGGAGAGGAAATGGGATTTGATGACTGGACCGACAGTCAGATTAACGATTCTTCCACCGCAGCCGCCATGGGCGCCTATGACAGCGAAGCATTAAGCCATGTGAAAGCAAAGCTGGGCACTTCCTTCTCCTCCAAGGCGCCCTCCAGCACCGGCGAAGCAGGGACGCTCTCCAAAGTGGGCAGCGGCACTTCTATTTCCGCCGGCGGCAGCGTCACCGTGGAAGCGGATGATACCCTTTCCGTGACGAATACCATGGGCAATCTATCCGCCGGCGCCGCAGCGGCAGGCACCTCCGTGTCCGTAGTGACAGGGGACAAGGATGTGAAGGCCCTGGTGGACCGGGCGGCTTCTATCCGGGCCGCAGGAGATGTGACGGTGAAAGCCGATTCTTCCCACCGCCTTTCCAGCGCCATGGTGGGCGCTTCCGTTTCCGGCGGCGTTTCCATCCAGGGCACCGAAGAAACATGGAAGGACACCGCCCGGGTGGCGGCCCTTCTGGGAGATACAAACGGCATTCACGGAAAGAATATTTCCATCACCTCCAACAATACCCATGATTTGAACTCCCTCCTCACCGGCGCGTCCGTGGCTCTTTCCGGTGCGCTGAACGGCGCCGTCATTACGGCGGACGTCTCCGGTACTTCCGAAGCAGGGGTGGGCGGCAATGGCACCTATGACAAAGAGGTGAAGGCGGACGAAGACGTGACCATTTCCGCCGATGCCCATACAAGGCTTGGCGCCAAAGCCGTCGGCGCCGCTGTGGGCGTCTATGCAGGCGCCGGCACGGGAGTGAAGCTTTCCTCCGATGTGGATACGAAGGCCTTCACCGGAAAAGGAGAAAAGATTTTCGGAAAGAACATCTCCATCACCTCCCATAACACCCCTGTCCTTGACAACCTGGCGGTATCCGCCGGCCTGGGTCTGGCAGGCGTGGGTGTGACGGTGGCGGAAAATGAATCGAAGGATGATTCCCGCGTCCTCATCGGCGAAAGCACCGTCCTTGCCGCAGAAAAGAAGGTGGATGTATCTTCGTCCATGAGCCGCCCTGACGGTTCTATGAAAGAGGAAAAGGGAAAATACAATTCCTTTGCCCGGGCCATTGCAGGCGCCGGCGGCGTGGTGGCAGGCTCCGCAGCCATCACCGGCGCCACCATGAACCACGAAACGGAAACGGAAGTGGGGGCCCATGCGAAAATCACCGGCGGCACCGTTTCCATTTCCGCCAGCCATGACGACGTGGCCAACGTGGAAATGGAAACCGCAGCAGCCGGCATGTACAGCGGCACCGGCGGCGACATGAGGACAAATATGACCTCCGGCGTGAAGGTGACCCTGAAAGACGGCGTGTCCATCGTTTCTTCCGACGATACGAAGGTCCTTGCGGAAAACAGGTCCGAAAAGAACTGGCTTGACGGGAAGGACCATAAGAACGGCATCAGCGGCGGCGCATCCCTGGCAGGAGGCAGCGGCATTGTCAATCATACTTCCATCACCCATACCACCAAAGTGGACATGGGCAAAGTGACGGTTTCCGGAAACGGCGCAGCCCTTTCGGCTGACGAAAAGGCGAAAGGCCTTACGGAATACGATAAGAAGGGCATTGCCGTAGATGCAAAGAGCACCATCATTTCCAGGGACTACAACACCATTGCCACCGGCTCTGCAGTCAGCGCGGCCCACGTGAAGAACACAACCGAGGCCAAAGCCGATACGGACGTCACCGTGGCGGAAGGGGCTTCCTTCAAGGCAGGCGGCACGGACGAAGCGTCCAGGGAGTACAATGACCGGGATTTCACGGCCAATGGTTCGGGAAGCAGGGCCTCCTCCTACCGCGGCGGGTCTATCGCTTTCGGCAGCAGGAATGATGCGGATATTTCCTCCTATACCATGGTGGACGTATTCGGCGCTGCCGGCTATGCCGGTTCCACCAATGACGTCACCTATATCGGCCATGCCGATACCAGCTTCAACGGCTCTGCAGAAACGGCCAGAGGCGACATCCGCACCGCAGCCGGCAGGGACAGCAGCGGAAATACGGGCACCCTCCGCGCCCAGGGCACCAGTGACATCCTAAATGCCACAGCCATTCCTATTTCCATAGCCGGAGACCCGGAAGTCACTGTAGAGAGCCATGCAGACCTCACGCTGGGAGAAAAGGCATCCCTTAAGAGCGACCGGGATGTGTATCTGGAATCCCAGGCAGGCTATGCGGCAGCCCTTGCTTCCGGTGAAGTGAAGGACTGGGTGAACAAGCTGGCCGAAGCCTTCGGCTCCGATGGCTACAAACTGGGCAAGGCCCATGAAAATACATCGTCTGCTGCCAATATTTCCGGCTCTGTGGAAACAGGCATTCACCGGGACCGCCATATTTCCTTCTGGGGCGTACCTGAAAAGGATAAAGACGGAAACCTCACAGGAAACTGGATTCTCTACACTGACCGGAATGGCGATATTTCCTACACCGTCAGCGGCAGTGTGCCGGTGGGAACGGACCTTTACAGAAGGCTGGACGAACTGGACGGCCTCAAGGGGGACGACGCCGCCATGGCTGCCTATGATGCGGAAAGGAAATTCATCCAGAGCAAACTGGTGGAACAGGGCCTTGGTTACTACCAGGGAACCACCTTTGTCCGCCTGCCGGTGAATGATCCTTCCGAATACGACGACATGGCCGGCAAAATGAAGGACGGCTCCTCCTATCTTGCTTCCCGGGCGGACCTGAAGGCCATGTATACCGATGCAAAGAGGGAATCGGAAGACCAGTCCAGGGCCCTCTCTTCCGTGCAGACTTCCTATGACAGCTGGAAAGATGCGGCAGCAGCGGAAAGCAGGGCACAGTCCTCCTACGACAGGGCTCTCACTGTGAAGAATGAAAAGGAAACGGACCTCGCCAGTAGGGAAGCAGCCGTAGACAGCGTAAGGGGAAGCGAGAGTCTTGAGGACTATGTGAAGGCCCACGGCGATGAAAAAGTGGTGAAATCCTACCTCTTTGCCAAATCCGCCTATGACAGTGCTGCCGGCAGTGCGAAAGACGCCGCTTCGGCGCTGGAGACGGCCAAAGGGAAGACCCTTTCTGCCGCTTCCTCCTACAAGGAACGTGCGAAGAGCTATGATACAGTCTATTTATCTTCCTTCAGCACAGACCCCACGGCGGCGCTGGGAGAAAGGCTTAAGACAGAAGCGGACGAGCTGGCCAAAGAGCAGAAGCTGTACAGCGATTCCATTTCCGCCATGGACAGTGATATTTCCTACAAGAAGAACCAGCTGAAAGCCACCGACGATTTCTTCGCCAAAGGCGGGAAAGAAGTGAACGGACAGTTCGTCACCGCCTCCGGCACCGTCATCGACGGCAATGAGTATGCATACGAAGGCGGCAGCTATGTGCTTCTCCACAAGACTGCCTACAACCGCCTTACCCATGAAATCAATGTGGGCAGCGTCACCTCCCGGCTGGGGGACATCCATCTGGAAGGGGACACCATTTACGGCACCGGCAGCCTTAAGGCCTCCGGCGACGGAAAGGTGACCATCACCAACAATACCCCCTACAACCTCTATGTGAATGATGTGACGGTGGCAGGAAAAGGCAGCACCGAAGGCGTAGGCCGGGGCGGCATGATTTACAGAAGCGGCAGCGCCCTTTCCTCCTCGTCTGCTTCCGGCATCCTGAAGGAAATCAACGACAAGAACCGGGACAAGACGAAGAGCGCCTCCTTCACCGGCGTGGTGACAAGAAATCTCTCCGCCAAACCGGAAGTCACCATCCGGAATACCTTTGCTCCCCAGTCTAAAGAGTACATGGCAGGGAAGGAAAGCGTCTTCTCTGCGCCTTCCCTTCATACGAAGGGAGTGGTGTACAATCCCCGGGGCGCCGTATCCGTCACGAGCACAAGCGGCGACGTGTACAATGAAGGCTCCATCAACGGCGCTGCCATCAGCGTCACTGCCAATAACGGCGACTACATCCAGTCCTACAACCCCAATTATCGTATTTCCAATATGGGAGGCACGCCGCTGGATGACGCCGGAAATCTCCAGTCCGCTGACGGCATGGGCATCCTGGCCAACGGAAATATCTACATTTCCGCCCGCTATGTGAACATCAACAGCACCATCCAGAGCGGCGTGGCGGAATGGAAGTACACCATTCCCGCCGATTTCACCCTCTATTACAGAGACGCTGACGGCAAAGTGCACGGCGGCCTTTCCGCCGCCGACGCGAAGGCCCTTTCCGGATCCCACACTTTCTACGTGGCGGATAAGGACGGAAATGCCATCAACCGGAACGGCGACAGGTCCGCCTCCGACAGCACCGGCGAAAGGCTCACCTATGACGTGGAAACGGACCGTTTCGTCCTTTCCAACGTGGAAGTCCGCGGCGGCCATGTGTCCATCGTAGGTACCATCATCAATACCGCCCGGTCCGGTGCGGCGAAAGGAAATATCAAAGCCCTGGACGGCTATGGCACCATCACCGTGGACAACCGGAGCGGGAAAGACCTGGAACTCCGGGCATTGAGCACCGGTGACGGCGTGGAAGGCACCATCGAAATCACGGACCTGGATAAGAGCAGCGGCGCCGTGCGGCAGAAGGTGGTCTACACCAGAAGGGCTGATGGCATCTATCAGTCCGTCAACGGCGCAGACCCGGTGAAGGTGACCGGCGAAAGCAGCACTTCCTACGCCACCGACAGCCATATGTACTACTCCTACCAGACCGGACGGGACTGGAGCGTCACCAACCGCTACGAATACCACGGCACAAGAAACGACTGGTTCGGCATCCAGAATGAACAGCCCACCAAAGATGAACTCCTTGCCATCGGCGGCAAGCTGGTGGCGTCGAACCCCGGCGTGGAACGGCCGCTGAACGGCGGATACTACGTGTCCACCACCAACGACGTGAATAAGACGGATACCGGAGAATACTACCACACCTCCGAGAGGACCATTGAAAACGGGAATGCCCGCTACAGCTGGGATATCAAGTCCAAGCGCCTCTGGTATACCCTAGGCCTTGCCAAGAAATGGGACGTAGTGATGACTGAAGACCTGTCCAAAAACACGGTGAAGCAGTATTCCGTGAAAGCGGACTATCCGGTAGGCATCGAATTCTTCGGAAACCAGGAGGGCGGCAGCCTTTCCGTTTCCGGAAATACAGGCAGCCTCTACATTGAGGGGGTACTCAACAATAAAGGCGGCAGCACGTCCCTTTCCGGAAAAGACATCATCCAGGGAAGCGCCGGCTTCATTGATACGAAATCCCTCTCCCTCACTGCCAGCGGCAGCGCAGGCAAAGGAAATGGCATCCGCACGGCTGCTGAAACCGTGGACGGCAGCGCCGGCGACACCTTTGCCGTCAATGTTTCCGACCACGGCGTCACCCTGGGCGGCGTCACGGCAGGAAAACTGGCCTCCATCACCGCCGCTGACGGCATTTCCCAGAAAGAGGAAAGCATTGTCAAATCAGACCGCATCGAGCTTTCGGCCGGAAACGGCGCCATTTCCGGAAAGGGCGGCGCCTTCCATGTGGAAACAGGAAGTCCAGAAGGCGGCGCTGCGGACAGCCGCTATGGCCTCAAGGCAGCGGCCGCAGGAGACATTGCCATTACCAATACCTCCGGTGACCTTTACCTTGACAGCGTCACTTCAGACAAAGGAAACGTGACCCTCACCACCAGCGGCAGCTTCATTGATAACAATTTCACCGACAGGGACAATGAAAATGCCAGAGAGAAGCTGGAAGGCTGGGCAAGGAAAGCGGTACTGGAAAACTCCAGCGAAACCATTTCCAAGCAGAAGACACTCCTTATCAATAAGGTGGAAGCTAAGTACAATGAATACCTCGCCCTTTCTTCCCATGTGAAGGATGGCGTCTACATCCTGGATGGCGCTGAAAAGACATCCCTTGCGGCATCGGGCATCACTGACCTTGACGCCTACGCGGCGGAAAAGCAGGCCCGCTATGAAGAACTGAAAAAGACCGCAGGCACCTGGACGAAAGAAGGGGTGGCTGCATACATCAAGTCCATCGAAGGCAGCAGTGACACCAATCTCTACGGCAATGCCGCCCTCAAAGCGGAAAGCCTTGCAGGCGACACCTGCCTTACCGCCGCTGAAAAGGCGGAGGCCCTGGTGGGATCCGCCAAGTCCGCCAAGGACCTCCTTGTCACATTTGCCCCCGGCGGCATTAAGGAAGGCATCACCGATACCAATGCCACCATCAAGGGAACGCCCCACGTATCCGGAAAGAATGTGACCTTGACGGCCCTGGGGGATGGAACCATGGGCAGCGGCAGCATCGGCGAAAAGAAGACCGGAATCACCGTGGACCTGTCGAAGGACAACATTCCAAACCTTACTTCCGAAGAACTGCTGGCCCTGGCGGCGGCAGAAAGAGGGGACTTCAAGGTCAGCGGCGACAAAGTCACCGTCAGCACCGTCCGTCCCATTGATACGAAAGCCGGCGGCATCCTCACTGCCAAAGCAGACAAGGGCGCCCTGTACATCACCAGCCAGGAAGGCATCCATGAAGGAAGCACCATTGAGGCCGGCGGCGAAGTGCGCCTCAAAACAAAAGGCGCCATCACCGGCGCTGATGTGAAGGCAGGAGACCAGGTGGTACTGGAATCGGCCGGCGGCGCCATCAGTGATGTCACCTTGAAAGGCAGCGGCGTCGTCACCGCCCGGGCGGAAAAAGGCGTGGAAATCAATAAAGAAGGGGACCTGGTCATCCATACCCTCTATGCCTCCGATGGAGACGTGGCCGTGCATATCACAGAGGGCAGCGTCTACGCCGAAGAAGGCAATGACGAGGAAGGAAATGAACAGGGCACCACCTTTGTGAACGTGGAAGGAAAGAATATTTCCATCACCGGCGCAGACAGCATCCTGGGCGAAAAAGGAAATGCCGGCTCCCTGGGCATGAAGGCCATGGGCGGCGCCATCAGGGCAGAAGTGAAAGACCGGGCGGATATCACAGTCTTTGGAAATCCGGAAGACAGTGAAACAAAGATTTCCGCCAGAGACCTTGCCCTCACCAGCCGCGGAGATATCAAGGCCGGCACCTTCAGCGGAAGCGAAACACTCACCGTCTACAACGCAGGAAAAGTATGGGGCGGTACCTTCCGGGGCGGAGATGTGAGCCTTACCAATGGCGGAACTCTTTCCGGCGGAAGCTTTACCGCAGGTGGAAATATGACCATGGTGAACAGGAAAGACGGTGTCATGGAAAATGGATCCTTCGCCGGAAACGACCTTGCCTTCACCAACAAAGGAAAGGCCGCCGGCGGCAGTTACAAAGCTGATGCATCCATGAACCTTGCCAACGAGGGCAGCCTGGAAAAGGGCACCTTCGAATCAGAAGGCACCCTGGACATGGCAAACAGCGGAACCGTGGGCAGGTCGTCCCTCACTGCAGAGAGAGACCTCACCTACAGCGACAGGGAGACCGGAGCCATCATGGACAGCTCCCTCACCTCCAAAACAGGAAAGGTCATCCTGGGAGGGAAAGCCCCCCTCCTTGGCAGAGTGGAAAATGTGGCCATCAGCGCGGCCCATGACATCGCCATGAACGCCAAATCGGACATCACTCTCACCTTCGTCAAAGGAAGCGACGTCTCCCTCACCACCGGCGGAAACCTCACTGTAGACAAGGCGGAAACCACGGAAGGCAGCCTCACGCTGGACGCAGGAGAAAAACTCACCGCCAAAACCCTCACCTCCACATCAGGGTTGACGGCAAAGAGCGGCACCGACATGGAAGTGGAAACCATGAACGCTAAAGGCGCGGCAGAGCTTACTGCGAAAGAAAACCTCAGCCTTACGAAAGGCAAAGCAGCGTCCCTTACCATGAAGTCCGGCAGGGGCATGACCGTAGGCGAAGCAGAGACCACGGACGGTGACCTTGCGCTGGACGCAGGAGAGAAACTTACCGCCAAAACCCTCACCTCCACATCAGGGTTGACGGCAAAGAGCGGTACCGACATGGAAGTGGAAACCATGAATGCCAAAGGCGCGGCAGAGCTTACTGCAAAAGAAAACCTCAGCCTTACGAAAGGCAAAGCCGCTTCCCTTACCATGAAGTCCGGCAGGGGCATGACCGTAGGCGAAGCAGAAACCACAGACGGTGACCTTGCGCTGGACGCAGGAGAAAAACTTACCGCAAAAACCCTCACCTCTACATCAGGGTTGAACCTGACCAGCGGAAATGATATGGACGTGGATTATTTCACCGCCTGGGAAGAAGCGAAACTGGAATCCGGTGACAACATCCGGCTGAAAGAAGGAAGGGCGGGAGACGTTTTCATGGACGCCGGCAGGAACCTCTTTGTAGAGGATACCCTGCAGGCCCGTATGGGAAGCGCATCCCTGAAGGCGGCAGAAGATGCCAATATCCACAGCCTCACCGCCCATAAAAACGTGGACCTCCTCTCCGGCGGAAACGCATTCATTGAATCCGTGGAAACCAAAGAAGGAGACGCTGCTTTCACCTCCGAAACAGGAGATTTGGAAGTACTGGAATCCCAGATTGCAGGAGCCCTCCTCATGAAGGCAGGCAGAAATATCCGCCTCAGCCGCTCCCATTCCGTGAAACTTTCCATGAAGGCCGGAGAAAGCATGGAAACCAAAGGCGAAAATGCCCTGATTTCCACCGGCGATGCAGATATGGAAGCAGGAGAGACTATCCGTATTTCCAGCCGTTCCCCGGTGATGAAAATGGAAGGCGTGGATACGGAAAGATTCCCCTCCGTCCTGACCGGCAGCGGCGATGCAGGAAGCATCCTGACCGCCGAAGCCAAAGGCACGGACTTTGACCCCTCCGGCAAAGGAAGCGCCCGTCTGGAAACGGACACAGGCAGAGTGAAGATTTCCGCAAAGATTGTGGAAATGGACACCCTCTTCACGGCCGGAGCGGCGGATATCGAGATGAAGGCAGACTATGCAGGGGTGGATGATATGTCCGCAGGCAAAGGCACCGCCCTCACCCTCACAGGCTTCAGCGGCAGGCAGACCGGTTACGGCGGTTTCCATACCACCACCGCCCCCTTCCTCCTGAAGGACAGCTTCGTGGAAAATCTGTACCTCACCGGCATCGACGACCTTTCCCTTTGGAACACCACCCTCGGCGGAGACAGCCGCCTGGCCACCTCCTTCATGACCTTCACCGTCAGGAAAAACGGCGGCGCCCTGGGCGAACACATGGGCAGCCTCACCCTCCATGGCTATGACATCGCCACCGGAGAAAGACTGGGAGATGTGAGAAACGGCATCACCATCAACGGCAGCTATTTCACCCCCACCGGCACCAGCGTCATGTACAGGAGCATCTACCAGGACAATGAACTGGGAGACGATGGCAGGGAAAAAGAAAAGAGCGATGACAGGGACCACTACCAGGAAATCGGATTCGCTCCCGCTGCGGAATCGGAAGACTATGTGGTATTGATGAAATAAGGCAGCAGAAAAAGCACCCCGGAATGGGGGTGCTTTTTCTGTGGGGCCGCTTTGCGGCCCCGGGGTGACGGGCCCTGGGGGCCCGAGGTTTGACGCGCCGAATGGCGCGAAGGTTCTCAGGTTTGACACGGCCTCTGGCCGTGAAGGTTGTGGTAGCGCCCTTATGGACACGCCCTTCGGGCGTGAGGGTTTAGAAGGTGCAAAAGGTTCTAAAGTTGTGCGCCAGTTCGGCGTGTATAGTATAGTCTGGTGAAAGCCCAGACCCGG
>NZ_CALGPS010000175.1 GCF_937959425.1 uncultured Dialister sp. | reverse complement strand
GGGGGGGACCACGAAGTGGTGGAAGGGGGAGACCGATGTAGGCAGGTCAAAAATTGTTAGAGTCAGGCATAAATCGCCATTTTGAGCCGGAATGAAGGTGGGCGGTTATGCAGGTTTCTCTTAGTTTTCTTTAAAGAGCATCAGATTTAATTTATAATAGTTTGTTTTTCCTGATTTTGTGACGGTTAAATGGTTTTCGGGTATCATATCGATTCTCTTCTGAACTGTTCCTCTGTTCCTGCCGGTTATTTTCATCAGGTCTGCCATGGAGATGCCTTCTCCGTAAAAGAGGGCGGCCTGCAGGAGTGTGATGTATATTTCTTTAAGCAGCTTATCCTGCAGATGAAAGGCTTCTATTCTGGATTCATATCTATGAAGCTGCTCATTTTTTCTGGATAAAAGGCCTATGGTGTCTTCTGTAGAACCAGTCAGGATTTCCAGAAAGCCCATGACGAAGGGCGTCATGTCTCCGCGATTTCTTTCACTGTCCGCTTCTTCCAGCATACGATAGTACCTGCTCCTGTTTCTCTGTATGTAAATGGACAATCTTACTGCAAGGAGGCGATGGAATTCGCGGCTCAGGAAATAGGATGTGATGAATCTGTCGGTTCTGCCATTTCCATCATAAAAGGGATGGATGTAAACGAAGAAATAGTGGAACAGCGCCAGCCTGATAAGGAGGGGATATTCGTCTGAATGAAGGATGTGGAGTGCCTGATCCAGGGTCTCAATGATTCGGCTTTCCGGGTACAGCCCCTGGTGGATTGTTTTCCCCGTGGCTGCTTCTATCTGTACCGGTTCTTTTCTGAATAGGCTGCCATCCAGCTTGTTTTGCGGATTTTCTCTGGAAATATCTTGATAGGTAAACTCATCATAGAAATTTCTAATATCCTGACAGGTGTCAAATTTGATTTCTTCTTCGCCAAGAAGTTCCAGATACTGATGAACTACACTCTGCAGCCTGTGATATTGGGGTCCCCTTTTTTCTATAATATCTCTGATTTCTTTTCTTGTGCTGTGTACCCCTTCTATGTCATTGGTAGATTTGACTTCTTCCACAATACTGAGCCTGGTAAACTGATAAAGTACGACCTCGGGTACCGTATTCACTGTATAAAGGAATTGTTCATAGGTTTTGTAAAATTTTTCAACAAGTTTGAGAATATCACCGGTGTAGCAGAGAAATGCGGGATATGAGTTTTGTCTGTTGTATTGGTGAATGGGAATGTTGAAATGAACAGTAAAGGGAGCACTAAATCTTCTGATATATTCCTTTTCGTATTCTTCCTGTGTATGCTTGTAGAAATATTTGGTCAAAGAAATAAATCTCACAGGCCCTGCACCTCCTCTGCAGACTTCATTTATGAAATAGGTGGTTTTTTATAATTGAGTATATGGTTCATTTATAAAAATGGGCGTTTTTGTAAATGAAAGTATCTTTGTTTATAAAAATAGCACTTTTTGTAAATGAGTACAAGGGAGGGTGGAAAAGAGATTTAAGATTTGAGGTTTTAAGTTTGAGTGTTGAGACTTGAGGTTTGAGACTTCAGAACTCAGACGTCAGACGGCATTGAGACAGAAGGCTTTTCGGTCATAAGCGATAGGCAGCGGTGAAGCTCGGGTTCAGAGGGTTCAGAAGGTTCAAAGGGTTCAGAGGGTGGTGGATTGCCGCTGCGCGGCAATGATTTTTATAGGCCGCCTTCGGCCGCGGAACGACCGTATGGAGTTTCATGTCGACTTGCCGCCTCCGGCTGACCCCTTCCGGCTCGCTGCGCTCGCCACCCACCCCTTAAATAGGGGTGGGCAAGTGGCGTAGTGGCACGGTTTCCTTTTCCTCCCAAAAACTTGCTGTTTGCTGCTTGCAGGGAGCGGGGACAGCGGTACTTTAAAACTTGCTCCGTCTGTGGGGCACAACAGCCTGCAGGTTACTGCTTTGCCATAAGCAGCACAAAAAACTTCCCGGAATCTTCTGCTCACGTGCGGCCGCAGGGGATTTCAGGAAGTTTTTCTTTTTCTATTTTCAGCCGGCTGATGAGGGGTTCATCATATCGGGACCTCTGCGCCCTGTGTTCCATGGATGCGCGCTGACAGGGTTTTGTGGCAGTGGGTTCCGGTCTTTCGCCCCTCTGACCATATAGTCAAAGGAGGCGAGACATTTTCTCTCTTATTTCCTGCCGCCGGTAATATTACCTTCCGTTTCATCCATTTGACACTGCCTTCTTCCTATGCTATAGTTAGTCTTAATTACAGACATGCGATGAAGAGAAGAGTAGGCAGAGGATAGGGCTAAAGAGAGCTTCCGGTGGTGAGAAGGGAGCGCCGAAGGGCTGCTGAAGATGGACTCTGAGCAGGGAGGGCCGAATAATGAGGCATCCCGGGTGCGCCCGATACAGCGCTCAAGTATCAAGGCCTTCGGGCCGGCGTACCTATAGAGGTTCATGCAGTGATGCATGGATGAAATTGGGTGGTAACACGAGTCTTTCGTCCCTTTCAGGGATGGAGGACTTTTTTGTTTTAAGGAGGTTTCATGGCTTTTTACAATGGAACTTTATTTGAAATCGACCGGAAGGAAATGCTCCGCTATGCAGGCATGAATCCGAAGGGGAAGGATTTCCCGAAGGAGGCGGTGGACAGTGCCATACAGGAGGCGCTGGCGCTGGCGGAGCCCCGGGGTATCTGGCAGGTGCTCCCCTACTCTCCTTCCGAGGGACGGATAGAAGGAAATCCGCCGCTCATGCTGGAGGGAGAAAGCATACGCCGTCATCTCTCCAATTCCTGGTCTGTGGCGGTTCTGGCGGTGACGGTGGGCGATGAAATCGAAAGGACTTCTGACGCCTGCTTCAAAGCCGGCGATTATGTGCGGGGCCTTCTGCTGGATGCCGCGGCCACTACGGCGGTGGAGCATCTGGCGGACCAAGTGGACCGGCTCATCCAGAAGGAAGCGGAGAAGGACGGACAGAAGACGGTGTGGCGTTTTTCACCGGGCTACGGTGACTGGCCGGTGACGCAGCAGAAAGATTTCTGCCGCCTGATCCGGGCAGAGGAAATCGGAGTCCATGTGACGGATCACTCCATGCTTTTCCCTAGGAAGTCGGTGTCCGCCATTATCGGCATTTCCCAGTGTACCCAGCCGCCGGCGCCGGCCAAGTGCAGGACCTGCTCTTTGGTGACCTGTCCGTTTCGGCATTAGAGGGGATTATTGACGGCCCGACAGGCCGCAGGGGCTTTGCCCTTCGGGCAAAAGGTTGTGTAGAAGGGTTGTGTAGAAAGGTTCTTAAGATTGATGCGCCCTGCAGGCGCAAGGGTTCTTAGGTTTGACGCAGCCTGTAGCTGCGAGGGTTGTGGATTGCCCGCAGGGCAATGATTTTATATGCCGCCTTGGCGGCAGTGTGCCTTTGGCAATCCCCCCTCGCCACTGCGTGGCCCTCTCCCCCCGCAAGCAGGGGGGCGCAAGAGAGTATATAGGCGCTCGCCACCCACCCCTTAAATAGGGGTGGGCAAGAGCGTTACGGGATTACTATCCTGCCACATAATTCATGCTATACATGGCGGCTTTGCCCCCTTTGGTGCCTACGGCACCACCTTTCCCCCGCACGCGGGGGCACAACAACCCGCAAGGTACCCACTTTCTTAAAAGCTGCAGTAAGCATAGCGCCGCAGGTGCGGTTTTGTGGTTTTACCAGCCACCAGCCCACTAGATCACCGGCTCACTAGCTCACCAGCTCACTAAACAATAATATTTCACATCAAAGGAGAACCTTATGATTTTATTTGACGGCGGCATGGGGACCATGCTGCAGAGATTCGGTCTGGAGGCAGGAAGCTGCCCTGATTATTACAATATTTCTCATCCCGATGTGGTTCAGCAGATTCACAAGGCCTATGCAGATGCGGGAAGTGAGTTTATTACTACCAATACCTTCGGTGCTTCTCCCATGAAGCTTTCCGATTATGACCTGTCGGATCAGGTGGAGGCCATCGCTTCCGCTGCGGTGCGGAATGTCCGGGCTGCCTGCGGGGACAGGGTGAAGGTGGCGGGGGACATGGGGCCTACGGGCAAGTTTATCAAGCCCATCGGGGATTTGTCCTTTGATGAAACCTGTGAAAATTATTTCCGCCTGGCCAAGGCTCTGGCCGATGCGGGGGCGGACTGCCTGATTATTGAAACTATTATCGACATCCAGGAAATGAAGGCAGCACTGATTGCGGCCAAGGCAGCCTGCCGGCTGCCGGTAATCTGCCAGATGTCCTATTCGGAGGACGGGCGCACCATTCCCGGCACGGATCCCATCACCGCCACCATTCTTCTGGATGCCATGGGAGCCGATGTAATCGGCGCCAACTGCTCCGTGGGCCCTGACAAGCTGCTGGATGCGGCCCGCCAGATGGTTTCTGTCACCAATAAGCCCGTCATCATCCAGCCCAATGCCGGCATGCCGGTGCTGGAAAACGGGGAGACCCGCTATCCGCTGGAGCCGGAGGAGTTTGCCTCCTACGGGCCGAAGTTTGCTGAAATCGGCGTTTCCTACCTAGGCGGCTGCTGCGGCACCACGCCGGATCATATCCGCGCCCTGAAGGAAGCCCTGCAGGATGTGCCGGTGGCGAAGCCCCGGGCGGTAAAGCCTTTCACTGCCCTCACCTCCCGCACGAGAACCGTATACATCGGTGATGCGTATGCCCCTGTCAAAATCGGGGAACGTATCAATCCTACGGGACGCCGGAAAATGAGGGAAGATATCCAGCGCGGCAGTTTCGTTTCCGTAAAGAAAGAAGGACTGGCGGAAGTGGCCGCCGGTGCAGATGTGCTGGATGTGAATATGGGCGTCCCGGGCATTGACCAGCGGGATGCCATGGAAACTGCCATTTCCCAGCTGTCCATGCTCTGTCCGGTGCCCCTTTCCATCGACAGCACGGATCCTGAGGTCATTGAAAGGGCGCTGAAGGTGTACCCCGGCCGCCCGCTCATCAATTCCGTGAATGCGGCGGATGAGGAAATCATGGAGAAGGTGCTGCGTCTGGCGAAGAAGTACGGCGCCGCTCTCCTCTGCCTCCCCCTGGAAAAGGGAAATCTGCCGAAAACGGCGGAGGAACGAATCCGCATCGCCCGCCGTATCATTGATAAGGCGCTGGCAGCTGGCCTTCGGAAGGAGGACCTCCTGCTGGACCCTCTGGTACTTACCATCGGTTCTTCCGACACCGGCGCCAGGGAAACCCTGCGGACCATTTCCCTGTATAAGAAGGAGTTCGGCCTCCCCTGCGTCATGGGTACCAGCAACGTTTCCTTCGGCCTCCCCGCCCGTCCGCGGATTAATGCGGCCTTTCTCACCATGGCCTTTGCCTGCGGCATGAACGCCCCTATTATCAACCCCCTGGACCAGGGCATTCAGGATGCCTTCGTCAATGCCCGGCTCCTTCTGGGCTTCGACCCCGGCGCCCAGGATTTCATCAAGGCAGCCGCCGTTTCAGAAGAACCGAAGGCAAAAGCGCCGGTGAAGGACCTGCCGCCGCTGGAACAGATCAAGGCCGCTGTCAAGAACGGCGAAAAGGAAGAGGCCGCTTCTCTGGTGAAGACCCTGCTCGACAGCGGGATTTCCTCGGAAACCATTATCAAGGAAGGCCTTACCGCAGCCATGACGGAAATCGGAGACGGCTACGGTGCCGGCAAGGTATACCTTCCCCAGGTAATGATGGCGGCGGAAGCCATGCAGGCCGCTTTCAAGGAATTAAAGAAACTGCTTCCGGAAATGAGTTCTTCTGTAAAGGGCACCCTGGTCATCGGCACGGTGAAGGGCGACATCCACGACCTGGGCAAGAATATCGTAGCCGCTCTCATGGAAAACAGCGGCTACCGGGTTATCGACCTTGGAAAAGACGTGGAAGCGGAAGATTTCATCAAAGCGGTGAAGGATGAGAAGGCGGACCTGGCAGGCCTCTGCTCCCTCATGACCACCACCCTGCCGGAAATGGAACATACTGTAAAACTTTTGAAGGAAGAAACACCGGCAGTGGATATTCTCGTAGGCGGCGCCGTGGTGACCCAGGACTACGCCACCCGCATCGGAGCGCCCCATTACTGCAAGGACGGCATTGCCGCCATTAAGATTGCCGATGAACTGATAGAAAAGAGGAATGGCTGATGACCACATTAAAAGAAAAAAACAAGCAGCATATCTTTACCCTCACCACGGAGCTGGATCCGCCGAAAAGCGCCTCCCCGAAGGTGACGGAAGAACAGGTGGTGAAAGTGGCACCCTACGTGGACGCGGTGAACATTGCGGACTGCCCTATGGCCAAAATGCGCATGAGCCCCATCGCCCTTTCCTCCATCATCCAGAGCCGCTACCAGGTGGAGTCTATTTTCCACCTCACCTGCCGGGACCGGAACATCATCGGCCTGCAGGCAGAACTCCTTGGCGCCTATGCCCTGGGCGTCCATAACATCCTCACCCTCACCGGCGATCCGCCCTCCATCGGCGACCACCCCAATGCCAAAGGGGTCTTCGAAGTGGACTCCACCGGCCTCATCGAAATCGCAAGGACCCTGAATTCGGGAGAAGACATGATGGGCCACAAGCTGGGCGAACCTACAGACTTCTACATCGGCACCACCGCCAACCCCGGCGCCGACGACCTGGATAAGGAAATCCGCCGGCTGGAGGGAAAGAAAAAAGCGGGCGCCCAGTTCATCCAGACCCAGCCTATTTATGACATCAAGCAGGCGGAAGACTTTCTCACCGCCGCCAAAGACCTCACCCTCCCCATCCTCTTCGGCATCGTCCCCCTGAAGAGCTTCAAAATGGCCACCTACCTCAATAACAATGTGCCGGGCATCTTCATTCCGGACAAGGTGATGAAAGCCATGGAAAAAGGCGGCCGGGAAACAGGCATCGCCATTTCCAGAGAACTGGTAAAAGCGCTGAAAGAAATCCACGCCGCCGGCGCCCACCTCATGCCGGTGAATGACGTGGATGCGGTGGGAGAAATAGCTGAATAAAGGACCGCGGAGCGGCCCCGGGTGCAGAGGGTTCAGAGGGTTCAGAGGGTTCAAAAGGTTCAAAAGGTTCAAAAGGTTCAGAGGGGAAGGATTGCCGCTGCGCGGCAATGATTTTTATAGGCCGCCTTCGGCGGCGGAACGACCGTATGGAGTTTCATTTCGACTTGCCGCCTCCGGCTGACCCCTTCCGGCTTGCTGCGCTCGCCACCCACCCCTTCTAGGGGTGGGCAAGGGGCATAGTAGCACGGTTTCCTTTTCCTCCAAAAACTTGCTGTCCACCGCTTGCAAGGAGCGGGA
>NZ_CALGPS010000174.1 GCF_937959425.1 uncultured Dialister sp. | reverse complement strand
GTCAAGCCGGACAGGAAACTATAGGCAAACAGTTTCCTGCCGGTATGAAAAGCCAAGGCGTCAAGCCGGACAGGAAACTATAGGCGAATAGTTTCCTGCCGCGATGAAACTCTAAGGCGTCAAGCCGGATGGGAAACTATACGCAAACAGTTTCCTGTCGCGATGAAACTCTAAGGCGTCAAGTCGGATGGGAAACTATAGGCGAATAGTTTCCTGCCGGTATGAAAAGCCAAGGCGTCAAGCTGGACAGGAAACTATACGCGAATAGTTTCCTGCCGCGGTGAATTGCCATGGTGTCAAGCCGGATGGGAAACTATAGGCGAATAGTTTCCTGCCGCGATGAAAAGCGATAGGGGCAAGCCGGACAGGAAACTATAGGCAAACAGTTTCCTGCCGGTATGAACACCCACCGCCCCACGCCGGACAGTCCCCTTATCTCACCCATTCCACAGATTCGGAGAGGGGTTTTCTGCTCTTGTCCCTGTGCGGGGTTTCGGCGCGGTAGCCGAAGGCGGCCATGACGGCGATGCCGTAGTGTCTGGTGTCGAAGAGTTTATGTTCTTCGCCCAGGATGCGGGTCATGTGGGCGGGATTGAAGCCTTCCAGGGGGCAGGAGTCGATACCCATGTAGGCGGCCATGGTCATCATGTTGGCCATGACGATGTAGGCCTGCTTGGATGTCCAGTCGAAGGCAGTCCTTTCGGAGTCCAGGATTTTCATTTCCTCTTTTCCGAAACGGGTGTAGACCTGGCTGTAGAAATCGTAGACTTCCGGCGGCACCTGGTGCACGTCCTTCAGCATGTGGTCTGCATAGGCGGAGCCGAAGGTAATGTCCTGCCGTTTATTGGCCAGGAAGACTACGAAATGGCTGGCGCCGGAAAGGCCTGCTTTGGCGCCCCAGCCGTAGGGCATCATTTCTTCCCGGATTTCCTTATTCTGGATGACCAGAATTTTCCAGGGTTCCATGCCGAAGGAGGTGGGGGACAGGCGGGCCGCTTCCAGCAGGGTTTCGAAATCTTCATCGGAAATAATTTTCTCCGGGTCAAATTTCTTGGTGGCATAGCGGTACTTCATGGCCTCCAGAAGGACATTCCTGTCGTTATGGGGTTTGGGTGTATCTTTGGTGGGGATTATGAAATCGGTATTCATAGGGGTCTCCTTTTATATTTATATTTCTCTATGAAGAGATGGCTTAAATATAGCATTTTTTCTATGTTAAGTCAATGGGAAGGGCCGCTTGGCGGCCCGGGTTCAAAGGGTTCAGAGGGGAAGGTTGACGGCCCTTTGGCCCGAGGGTTGTGGTATCGCCGCCTTTGGCGGCGATGAGTATATATGCTCGCTGCGCTCGCCCCCTTTTGGTGGCTGGCGCCACCACCTTTACCCAAAGGGAAGCATGTCACTGGATTCTCAGTCGCCTACGGCTCCCTACAGCACGGCTATCACCGACTCACTGGATTCTCAGGTCGCTTAGGCTCCCCTACGAATCCAGTTCGCTGGAGTGACTCCAGTTCCTTTGCCACCCCGCAAGCGGTGGCAGAACAAAGCTCCGCTAGGCTGTAATCTCATAAGTGGCTCTAAGCAAAGCACGGGTTGTTGTCCCACCGCTCCGCGGGGGGAAGGTGGTGCCGTAAGGCACCAAAGGGGGAAAGGCCACCGGAGGTGGCCAATTCAGCAGAATGTATAGCGTGACTTAAGCAGCAGAAAGCCAGACCCATAACGTCTTGTCCCCTTGAGGGTAATGCCATTAAGCTAAGGCCGTTTCCCATTCCAAGAACAAATCGCCTCTC
>NZ_CALGPS010000173.1 GCF_937959425.1 uncultured Dialister sp. | reverse complement strand
TCGAAGATCGGGATCGAGGATCGGGGGCCGCCTGCGGCGGCAGGTGGTGGGCGCCACCACCTTTACCCAAAGGGAAGCATGTCACTGGATTTTCGGGTCGCTGTGCTCCCCTACAAATCCAGTTCCTTTGCCACCCCGCAAGCGGGGGCACAACAACCCGCTTTCAGCATAGTGCAACTTTTGATTCTACAAAGAAACATAGAGAGGCCCCATTCTGCCCCCTGAATAGGGGGAAGTCCGGCGCAGCCGGATAGGGGGTGGCCACCGGAGGTGGCCAATTCAGCAGAATGCTTAGCAAGAATTAAGTAGCAGGAAGGCATTCCCGTAACGTCTTGCGTCCCCTTGAGGGGAAGAGGGCCACGGAGTGGCGCAGGGGTGTACGAGGTTAAGCAGAGAAATGATACTCTATGCCGAACAGCCCCCACGCAAGGCAGCATTCTGCAGGAGATTTCTCGGCTCCCTTTCACTGGCTCCATAAATCTATGGGATCATACCGGCTAGTACCTCCGCTCGAAATGACGGGGAGCCATAGTGGCACTATTGCAAATCCCGTAACGCTGACTTTATACTCATCGCCCGAAGGGCGATACCACAACCCTCGGCGGCGGAGCCGCTGTCAAACCTGCGAACCCTCCGGCCGACAGGCCGGTCAATCCTAAGAACCTTTTCACTCACAACCTGCGGCGAAGCCGCGCCCCCTTTTATACTGCGGCTGTGCCGCCACCACAACCCTGGGGCCCGAAGAACCTTTTGCGCCCATTGGGCGCAGATGGTACAATATAAAAGTACGATTCATATTTTATGAGGAGGTATTACATATGAATAAGGGAAAATTATATGGCATCGGCGTGGGACCGGGAGATTCCAAGCTGCTGACTGTGAAGGCTGTGGAAGCTATCCGGTCTGCGGATATGATTATTACTCCGAAAACGGAAAAGAAGGAAGGGTCTGTTGCATTTAATATTGCCAAGCCCTATATTTCCGACAAGACGGCGATTCTCCCCATGGTGTTCCAGATGAATACGGATATGGCTGCTGTGGAGAAGCAGTGGGAGGAGAACCGCAAAATCATTGCGGAAAAGCTGGATGAAGGAAAGAATCTGGTGTTCCTTACCCTGGGGGATCCCATGCTGTACAGCACTTACATGTATATTTTCAATGAGTTCAAGGATTCTCCGGACTATGAGGTGGAAACCATCCCCGGCATTCCGGCGTTCCTTGGCATTGCGTCCTATATCGGCCTGCCGGTGACGGAGTGGGAGGAGAATGTGCTCATCATTCCCGCCACAGCGGATCATGAGAAGTTTGACAAGGCCCTTTCTGCTTCGGACAATGCGGTGATTATGAAGGTGTACAAGAGCTTTGCCTTTGTGCAGGAGGAGCTCCGTAAGCATCACATGATCAAGCGGTCCGTCATGGTTTCCCGCGCAGGCCTTCCCGATGAAAAGGTGATCCGGGACATTGACAGCCTGCCGGCGGACTACAAGCCCAATTATCTCAGCACCATTATTGCCAAGAGAGACAAGTAAATGGCAGGCCTCATTCGTCCCCGGGTGGTCATTGCGGGGACAAACAGCGGCGTGGGGAAGACCACCATTGTGACAGGGCTCCTTGCGTATTTCCACTCCCAAGGGCTGAAGGTGCAGCCTTTCAAGGTGGGGCCGGACTACATTGACCCCGGTTTCCATGAAAAGGCGGCAGGCAGTCCTTCCTACAATCTGGATACATGGATGACGCCGGCGGAGCATCTGGCGTCCAATTTCTCCTATCTTTCCAGAAATGCGGATATTTCCATTATCGAAGGGGTGATGGGTCTCTATGACGGCGGCGCCAATGGAGTAAGCTCCACCGCCGACATTGCCAAGAAGCTCCATGCGCCGGTGATTCTGGTGCTGGACTGCAAGTCCGTGGGCTACAGCATTGCCGCCACGGCTCTGGGATTTCGGGAATACGACAAAGATACGCGTATTGCCGGGGTGATTCTGAACCGGCTTGGATCCGACCGCCACGAGGCCATGGTGCGGGATGTGATGGAGAAAATCCATATGCCCGTCATCGGCGCCTATCACCGGGATGATAATCTCAAGACGCCGGAGCGCCATCTGGGTCTGACGCCGGTTACGGAAATCGAAACGGCGGACCTTATCCGCCACATGGGCGAGGACGCCGGCCGGTGGGTGGACACGGAAAAACTTCTGTCCATCGCCAGAGGTGCTGCGCCCCTTGATGTGCCGGAGGAGAAGGAAGAAATCAGAAAGACCCGGGTCCGTATCGGCGTGGCCAGGGATGAAGCCTTTTCCTTCTACTATCCCGCCAGTCTCCACGCTTTGGAGAAAATGGGGGCGGAGCTCGTGAATTTCAGCCCCTTAAGGGACAGCCGCCTCCCCGATGTGGACGGCCTCATCTTCGGCGGCGGATTTCCTGAAATGTTTCTCCATGAGCTGGAAAATAATGTTTCCATGAAGGAGGCCATCCACCGGGCTAAAGACGCAGGCATGCCCATTTACGCCGAATGCGGCGGCCTCATGTACCTCTGCGAAAAAATCCGGGGCTTTGATGGCGATGCCTATGACATGGCGGGCCTGGTGCCGGGGGTGTGCGTCATGCAGAAGAAGCTGCAGCGCGTAGGCTACGTCACCGGCAGGGCTCTCCGCAGGAGCATCATCGCCGACGAGGGAGATATCCTGAAGGGTCACGAATTCCATTTCTCCCTTCTGGACTGCGGAGACGATTTCCCCTGGGCCTACGACCTGAAGGGCACCCGTCAGAAGGAAGGCCACTTGGAAGGCTTTGCCGAAGGCAATGTGCTGGCCAGCTACCTCCACCTGTCCTTCGAAGGCAACCCGAAGGCGGCGGAAAAATTCATGGCTTCCTGCGAAGCCTTTCACAACAGGTAAAAACAAGCCCGGCGCGCAAAACCGGGCTTGATTCATATCCGAAGGAGATATTATGGAAGAAAAAGGACTTGTGCTTATCAATACGGGAACAGGCAAGGGGAAAACCACCGCCGCCCTCGGAACCGCCGTCCGCGCCTGGGGCGACGGCCAGAAGGTGCTCATCCTCCAGTTCATCAAGGGCGCCTGGAAATACGGGGAACTGAAGGCCATCGAAACCCTGGGAAAAGCGGATGGCCGCATCGAAATCCGCCCCATGGGCGACGGCTTCGTGTTCCACAACAAAAAGGACCCGGACAACGAAAAAAGACTGGCGGAAAAGAAAGAACTGGCCCGCAAAGCCTGGCAGATGGTAAAGGATGAAGTGACGGGCGGGACATGGGACCTGGTGGTGCTGGATGAAATCAACTACGCCATCCATTTCGGCATGCTGGATACAGAAGAAGTGGCAGACCTTATCAGGGAAAGACCGCCAAAGCTCAACATGATCCTCACCGGCCGCTACGCGCCAAAGGAACTCATCGACCTGGCGGACACCGTCACCGAAATGACCCTGGTAAAGCACGCCTTCCAGAAAGGCATCCGGGCAAGAAGAGGGATAGAGTTCTAATGACACGCCCTTTCGGGCGTGAGGGTTGACGGCCCTTTGGGCCGAAGTTTGACGGGCTCTCGCCCCGAGGGTTCTCAGGTTTGACACGGCCTTTGGCCGTGAGGGTTGTGGTGGGCGCAGCCGCGGAGCGGCCGGGATCGAAGATCGGGATTGAGGATCGGGGGAGCTGGCTTTCTCCCCACAAACTTGCCCACCCCCGCATGCGGGGGTGGGGGACCACGAGGTGGTGGAAGGGGGCGCCCCGCAAAGCGGGGCGCCATTATGAATAAAACCGATTTAGTGGGCTGGTGTGATAGTGTACTAGTGTACTAGTGAGCTAGTAAAACCATACAACCGCCCTGGCGGGCGATGGAAAAGCGACACCCCCTTTGGTGGCTGGCGTCACCACCTTTCCCCCCGCTGAGTTCGGCCGGGCGGCCCAAAGGAAAGCACCTTAATGGGCAGGCTAGGTGCCCTACTTCGCCCGACTTGCACATCCTATGCAGGATGTGCACAGTGTCCCTATGGACGCTCAGCATTGTGCCACATGACTCTGCGGGAAAGCGTAGAGCGGTCTATTCTCCCCCCTGAATAGGGGTGGCAAGCGAACGAAATTTGTAGGGAGCCGCTAGGCGACTGAAAATTTCGTGAGACGCTTTCCCGTGGAGAAGTCCGGCGCAGCCGGATAGGGGGTGGCCGCGTCAGCGGTCAATTTCCCACCATGTTAGCATGATTTATGTAGCAGGAAGCTCATCCCGTAACGCTGACTTCATAATCATTGCCGCCGTAGGCGGCAATCCACAACCCTCGGCGGCAAAGCCGCCGTCAAACCTGAGAACCCGACCGCCAAAGGCCGGTTAAACTTAAGAACCCTTCCTTCGCCCTCTGAATCCTTCAATCCGCGGGCCCATAGGGCCCGCCCCCCTTTTGGTGCCTGCGGCACCACCTTCCTCCCGCCTGCGGGGGGGACAATAGGTTAGGGCAGCCCCCAATTTCAACAATCTTCTTTACATAAATCCGCTGGCATGATAAAATTTTCTAAGTTGTAGATATATTGATTACTCAGTAAATGAGGGATGTAAATGGCACTTTATGTTAAGAAATTCGGTGGAAGTTCGGTGGCTACACCGGAAAAAATGCTGAATATTGCAAACCGTGTTCTTCGGGACCGGAAACCGGGGGATAAGATTGTCATCGTGGTGTCCGCTATGGGGGATACTACCGATGATCTTTTGGACCTGGCGTCCCAGGTTTCTTCTGTCAATCATGGCAGGGAAATGGATATGCTTCTGGCAACGGGGGAGCAGATGTCCATCGCTCTTATGGCTATGACTTTCAAGAAGCTGGGGGTACCGGCCATTTCCCTGACTGGTCCGCAGGCAGGGATCATTGCCGGCGGTGCTTACGGGAAGGCCCGCATTGATGATGTGAAGCCGGAGCGGGTGCTCCGGGAGCTGGAGGAAGGCAAGATTGTCATCGTAGCCGGCTTCCAGGGGATTATGCCCAACGGCGATGTGGCCACCCTTGGCCGCGGCGGTTCCGATGCTACGGCAGTGGCCTTAGCCGGTGCCATGCATGCGGATATGTGTGAAATTTTCACCGACGTGGACGGCATTTATTCCGCCGATCCCCGCTATGTGAAGGGCTGCCGCAAGATGAAGGAAATCACCAATACGGAAATGCTGGAAATGGCAAGGCTTGGCGCCGGTGTCATGCAGCCCCGCAGCGTGGAGCTGGGCATGAAGTATCATATTCCCATTCATGTACGGTCTACGTTCACTGATGAGGAAGGCACCATTATCCGGGAGGTATGCACAATGGAAGGTAAGAATGAATCGGTAAGAGGCGTGGCGCAGGATGCCCATGCAGCAAGGATTGCGGTACTGGGGCTTCGCAATATCCCCGGTGTGGCATACATGGTTTTCTCCGCACTGGCTGAAGATAATATCACTGTAGATATGATCGTGCAGAGTGTGAGAAATTCCAATGATGACAAGACAGATATTATTTTCACCATTGAAGATACGGATCTGCCGGATGCTAAACGGGTGCTTGAAAAGATGAGGGACGAAGGCAAGCTGGAAGAGGTCATTTATGATGATGACACTGCCAAGGTTTCCGTGGTGGGAGCAGGCATGCTGGGAACGCCCGGCGTAGCTGCCCGCATGTTCGGCGCCCTTGGAAGGGCCGGCGTGAACATCGACATCGTCAGCACCTCTGAAATCAGTATTTCCTGCCTCATCCTGCGGAAGGATCTGAACAAGGCTGTACAGGCCATTCATGATGAATTTTTCCCTGATACAAAAGCTGAATAATCTGGTTTTTTCAAAGAAAAAGCACAGGTTCATACCTGCGCTTTTTCGCACGTTTAGGAAACAGTGCTGACCTTTGGCAAGTAATGGGGCCTGTTTCATGGAGGTTTTATATGAAATGGAAATTAGGCGACATGGTTCACGGATTCCGAGTGAAATCCATGTCTCATATTGAAGAAGTCAATTCCGATGCCTATGTGATGGAGCACGTGAAGAGCGGCGCCCGTCTCATGTATCTGGATAATGACGATGACAACAAGGTATTTTACATCGCATTCCGCACCACCCCGGACAATTCCAAGGGCGTGCCCCACATTATGGAACATTCCACCCTCTGCGGTTCCCGCAAGTATCCTTTGAAGGAACCTTTCGTGGAACTGGCCAAGGGGTCCCTGAATACGTTCCTCAATGCCATTACCTGGCCGGATAAGACCATGTATCCCATTGCCAGCAGAAATGATGTGGATTTCCATAATCTGATGGATGTGTACCTGGATGCTGTTTTCTATCCCAACTGCCTGAAGAATCCCCAGATTCTCATGCAGGAAGGCTGGCACTACGAGCTGGAAAACAAAGAAGCGCCTCTCACATACAACGGCGTAGTTTACAATGAAATGAAAGGGGCCCTTTCTTCTCCCGAAGCCATTATGGAAGACCGGGCTATGGAAAAGCTTTTCCCTGACACCACCTACGGCGTGGAATCCGGCGGGGACCCGGAAGTGATTCCCACCCTGTCCTTCCGTGAATTTACGGAATTCCACCGCCGCTTCTACCATCCCTCCAACAGCTATATCTACCTTTACGGTGATATGGATATTGATAAGACCCTGGAATATCTGGACAGGGAGTATCTCTCCGCCTTCGACAGAAGAAATGTGGACTCCATGGTGAAGACCCAGGCTCCCTTCGGGAAACGGATTTCCGTCACCGCCCCCTATGGAATTGCGGAAAATGAAGACACCGAAGGCAAGGCCATCCATGCCCTTTACAATGCTTTCAACGACCACATGTCCACCATGGACTCCCTGGCCTTCCGCATCCTGAACTATGTGCTTATCGACATGGACGGGGCGCCTTTGAAACAGGCGGTGCTGGACGCAGGCCTTGGAAACGACCTGTCCGGCTCCTACGGCGACAGCTACAAGCAGCCTGTATGGATCGTGGAAGTGACAGGGTCTGAAGTGGATAAACAGCAGGCCTTTGCGGATGTGGTGGACAGCACCCTCCGCTCCATCGCCCTGAAGGGACTGGACAAGGATATGCTGGAAGCGGCGCTGAACCGCACCGAATTCACTGCCCGTGAAAATGATTACCAGGGCCGTCCGAAGGGCCTGTTCTACGGCGTAAGGGCCATGGACCTCTGGCTCTATGACCGGGACCCCATGGAAGCCCTCCGCTACATCGACGATATCAACACCCTGAGGGATAACCTGAAAACCAATTACTTCGAAAATCTCCTTCTCCGCTATGTCATCAAGAACCCGCACCAGGTACTGATTACCATGAAGCCGGAAAAGGGACTCACCGAAAAGATGAATCGGGAAACGGCGGAAAAGCTGGCAGCCTTCAAGAGCAGCCTTTCCGACGAACAGCTGGATGAAATCATGGCGTCCACCAAAGCGCTGAAGGAAAGACAGGCCTCCGGCGAAACGGAAGAGGCGCTGGAAACCATTCCCCTCCTTTCCCGCAAAGACCTGAAACGGACGGTGGAGGAAGAGGTGCTGGAAAGGGAAAATGTATCCGGCATGGACCATTTCCATTTCGACGTACACACCAACGGCATTACTTACCTGAACCTCTATTTCCCCCTCAGCGGCCTGACGGAAGAGGATGTTCCCTATGCCATTCTTCTCTCCACCCTTCTTCGGAGCCTTTCCACCACAAAACACAGCTACGGCGAACTGGCCCGCATGTCCAACGCCTACACCGGCGGCATGAGCTTTGCGGTAAACGGCTACGGAAAGGTGGAAGACACCAATGCCTACCTGCCTGCCCTTACCGTCCGCGCCAAGGCGCTCACCTCCAAGGCAGATAAGCTTCTGGACCTTCTGGGCGAAGTGATCAACCACACCCTCTTCACCGACACCAAGCGGCTGAAGGAACTGATTCTCCAGGAAAAATCGGAATGGGATATGACCGCCTTCTCCAGAGGCCACAGCCTCGTAATGACAAGGCTTACCTCCTATTTCTCCAGGGGAGGGGAGTTTGCCGAACAGTCCGGCCTTTCCTACTACTATTTCCTGGCGGACCTTGCGAAGAAATTTGACGGTGAAAAGGAAAAACTGGTGGCAAAACTGGAAGAAGTTTCCCGAAAGATTTTCACAAGAAGTGGTCTTTTCTTCGAAACCATAGGGGAAGAAGAGGAAAAGAAAGCTGTCCTTTCCAACCTTTCCCTCCTTGTGGACGATATGGAAGAAGGGGAGAAGAAGGAACCCCGTCCATTCAGTTTCCCGCCGGCAGAAAAGAACGAAGCCTTCCGTACCTCCGGCAAGGTGCAGTACGTAGCCAAGGGCGGCAATTTCAAGAGCCACGGCTTTGCATACACCGGCGCCCTGAAGGTCATGGAAACCATCCTCCGCTACGAATACCTGTGGAAAAAGGTGCGCGTCCTGGGCGGCGCCTACGGCGCATTCACCCAGTTCCTCCGGGACGGCACGGCCATCCTCTGCTCCTACCGGGATCCGAACCTTGCCGAAACCCTGAAGGCCTATGAAGACCTGCCGGCCTATCTGGAAAACCTTACCCTTTCCGACAGGGAAATGACCAAGTACGTCATCGGCACCATGGCCGCCGCTGAAACCCAGCTCACCCCCTCCATGAAGGGCGAAAGAGCCATGGTACACTACTTCTCCGGTAATACCAGGGAATCCCGCATGAAAATCAGGGACGAAGTGATCAACTGCCAGGTGGAAGACATCAGGAAACTGGCGCCCCTGGTAGAAAGCGTCATGAAGGATCCCTACATCTGCGTCATGGGCAGCGAAGACAAAATCGAAAGGGACAAAGACCTCTTCGACGCTGTCAAATCCATGCCGAACTGATGAAAGTACGCACTCGTTTTGCCCCCAGCCCCACCGGCCGCATGCACCTGGGCAACCTTTGGATCGCCTTCCTGAACTGGCTCTGGACAAGACAGCAGGGGGGGACCATTATCCTCCGCATGGAAGACATTGACAGAGACCGCTGCCATACATTCTATGGGGAAGGCATTCTGGAAGACCTCGCCTGGATGGGCCTTGACTATGACGAAGGACCGGAGGGCACCTATCCCTACGGAAGCACCGTGCAGAGCAGAAGATACGACATCTACGGGAAAATCCTTTCTGAAATGGAAAAGAAAGGACACATCTACCCCTGCTACTGCAGCCGGAGCCGCATCCACCAGGTCCTCTCCGCCCCCCACGAAGGAGAAAACCGACCTGTCTACGACGGACACTGCCGAAACCTTTCGGAAGAAGAAAGAAAAGCCATGACCAAGACCCCCTGCTGGAGAGTGGCCATGGAAGAGGGGGATATTACCTTCCGTGACCTCTTCTTCGGAAAAGTGACAAGACATCTCAAAAAAGGGGCCGACGACTTCGTCATCCGCCGCGCCGACGGCCTTGTGGCCTACCAGCTGGCTGTCTCCATAGACGACGGAGCCATGGGCGTCACCCACGTATTCCGTGGAAATGACCTTCTGGATTCCACACCCTACCAGGTCTTCCTTATGGAAAAACTGGGATACCAGCCGCCAGTCTATGGCCACCTGCCCCTGCTCACAGACAAAAAGGGCATACGCCTCTCCAAAAGACAGCAGGGCATTACCATAGAAGAACTAAGGAACAGAGGATACAGTCCCGAAGACCTCATGGGCCTCCTCCTCCACCTGGCCGGAGGCCTTCCGGACATGAGACCGGTTACAAGGAAAGAAGCGGTAGAGAACTTCCCCTTCGAAAAACTGAAAAATCTGAAACAGAAGCACATCGTCCTTCCTGTATCATAAAAAAACGCTCCCTTTTGAGGGCGTTTTTTTATGGACACGCTCTTTCGGGCGTGAGGGTTCAGAGGTTTGACGGGGCTCTCAGGTTTGACACGGCCTTTGGCTGTGAGGGTTGTGGTGGGCGTGCAGCCGCGGAGCGGCTGGGATCGAAGATTGGGATCGAAGATCGGGATCGAGGATCAGGGGAGCCGGCTTTCTCCCCACAAAACTTGCCCACCCCCGCATGCGGGGGTGGGGGGACCACGAAGTGGTGGAAGGGGGAAACGAGCGCAGCGAGCCCATGCCGCCTTTGGGCGTGCACAGCGAACATGATTTGAAGGAGCAAAGCGACGCGCAAATCATAGTGAGTCGTTTCCCCTTTAGGGATGAGGGTTCAGAGGGTGCAAAGGGTTCAAAGGGTGAAGGTGGGTGCCTTTTGGAAATAAGGGCGCCATTATGATAAAACCTTTACAACCGCCCTTGCGGGCGATGGAAAAGAGTTTTCCCCCCTTTGGTGGCGAGGGTGTAAAATTCCTTGTGTAAATTAGATTCCTATTAATAAACATGACATTTT
>NZ_CALGPS010000172.1 GCF_937959425.1 uncultured Dialister sp. | reverse complement strand
CTGAGAATCCAGTGACATGCTTTCCCGTGGAGGAAGGTGGTACGTAGTACCAAAGGGGGCGTAGGTTCTTAAGGTTCTTAGGTTTGACAGCGGCCTTTGGCCGCTGAGGGTTGTGGATTGCCGCCGATAGGCGGCAATGATTATAAAGTCAGCGTTACGGGACTTACCTTTCCGCTGGACACGGTCATTCTAAGCCGTAAGCGAAGAATCTTGGTGAGTGCCGCCAATGGCTCATCTGCCTGTAAATACCCATCGGCGAGAATTGGCCGCTAACGCGGCCACCCCCTATCCGGCTGCGCCGGACTCCCCCCCTATTCAGGGGGGAGAATAGGCCTCTCTACAATCACCTGCGTTGTCATATGTGGCACACTGCCCAGCGTCCATAGTGCCCCCGCTCGCGGGGGGAAGGTGGTACGTAGTACCAAAAGGGGGGCCCTTTGGGCCCGAAGGGGGCACGGCTTCGCCGTAGGTTGTGGCCTGCTGACGCAGGCAGGTTGTGTAGAAGGGTTGAGGGGGAAAAGGTTCTCAAGTTTAACCGGCCCTTTTGGGCCGGAGGGTTCTTAGGTTTGACGGGCCTACGGCCCGAGGGTTGTGGATTGCCGCTTCGCGGCAATAAGTTTTTAATGCCGCCTGTCGGCGGCATGGCTCGCTACGCTCGCCCCCCTTTCCCGCTACGCGGGACTTCCCCCGCAAGCGGGAGCAGAACACCCCGCGCTTTGCTTAGAGCCGCATATGAGGTTACCGCCTCGCGGAGCTTTGTTGTCCCCCCCGCTCGCGGGGGAAAGGTGGTGCCGCAGGCACCAAAGGGGGTGCATTTCCATGAGCAGAGTGAGGTTGTATGGTTTTTATTAAAATGGCGCCCTTCATTTTTAAAGGCGCCACCTCCATTTACCATTTACAATTCACCATTTACCATTTTTCATAAAGCGCCTGGACTCTTTGCCCCCTCTTACAATCACGAACATCATCCTGTGTCAAGCCGACAGTGAATAGCAAACGGCTGGCAACCCCGGCCCCCGCGGGAAGTCTGATATCTGATAGTCTGACGTCTGACGTCTGATGGTCTTCATGCATTCGGGAATACAGCCCAGCGGTAAGCAGTCAGCGGACAGCTGATAGCTGAATCTGCCCATCTTATTTCTAACCTCTATCTTCTACCACTACCATCTCACCAGGAACAAGGAGCGGACCATGAAGGAATTTATCTACAAAGCCTACAGCGATGACGGCTCCATTATAGAGGACAGCCTGCAGGCGGAGTCGCGCCGGGAGGCGGCGCAGGAAATATTTGCCAGGGAGCTCCATCTCATTCATCTGGAGGAGAAGAAGGCACCTTCTTCCATTTCCTTTTTCAGGAAACCCTTTTCTTCCCGCAGGAAGCTGGCCCTTTTTGCGGAGGAGTGGGCGTCCCTTCTGGATGCGGGGCTTACCATCACTGACTCCCTTGCCCTTCTGGAAAAGCAGATGGACAGGATGGAGAGCCGCGTGATTTCTTCTGTCCGGAAAACTATTTCCACCGGCCATGGGGTGGGGGAAAGTTTTACCGGCGCTTCCTGTTTTCCTCCTTTCTTTCTCTCCCTTCTTTCTGTAGGTGAGCTGTCCGGCACCCTTCCCCGGGAGCTGCACAGGCTGTCTACGTACTACCTGAAGGAGGATCGTTTCATCAGCCAGCTGAAGGGCGCCCTGGCTTATCCTCTCTTCGTCACTCTTTTTGCTCTCTGCCTTTTCGTGGCCATCCTCACCTTCATTCTTCCCTCCTTTGCCCTTCTTTTTGAATCCCTGTCCATCCCCTTCCCGCCGGCAGCTTCCCTGGCCCTGTCCTTTGGACTGTGGCTGAGGGAGTACGGCGCCCTTCTGGGCGGGTTCTTCTTCCTTCTCTTCGCCTTTTCCCTTCTGTTCTTCTGCACCAAAGAGGGAAAACAGGCCGCCCACAGTCTGCTGTATCGGTCCCGTTTCTACCGGCGCATTCTGCTGGTCCGTTTCTCCGCCGCCCTTGCCGCCCTTCTGGAAAGCGGCCATCCCCTGACAGAGTCCCTCCGGGATGCCCGGGATGTGGTGGGAAATGAAAAGGCCAGAAGGGCCCTCTCTTTCGCCGCCAGCCATCTGGAGAAAGGTGAGGATTTCGCCCAGGTGCTGGAGGAAAGCGGCTTCTCCCTGCCCCTGGTGAGCCACCTCTGCCGGGTGGGCATGGAAAGCGGGGAACTGCCCCGCTTCCTCCGTCAGGCAGAGGAAATCCTCACCCATGAAACGGAACGCAAAATCCGCCGCTTCCGGGCCATCCTGGAGCCCTCCCTCCTCCTCTTCACCGGCGCCGTCACCGCCCTCATGGTATTCTCCGTCATGCTCCCCGTCTTCCAGGCCGCCGGTTCCCATGTGGGCGGATAAGGACACGCCTGCAGCGTGAGGGTTCAGAGGGTTCAGAAGGTTCAAAGGGTTCAGAGGGGGTGGTATCGCCCTGTCGGGTGCACAGCGAACATGATTGGCAGGAGCAAAGCGACGCACCAATCATAGTGAGTCGTTTCCCCTTTAGGGGCGATGAGTATATATGCCGCCTGCTTTACTTTAAGTTTCCTTTCTATTCTTACCCTCATCCACCCCTTCGCCACTTCGTGGCCCTCTTCTCCACGGGAAAACATGTCACTGGATTCTCAGGTCGCTATCGCTCCCCTACGAATCCAGTTCCTTTGCCACCCTAAAGGGGACGCAAGAGTTTGTGCCAATAAAGTTATTTGTGTCATTTCTATGTTCATCATTCTGCTGAAATTGGCCGACTTCGTCGGCCACCCCCTATCCGGCTGCGCCGGACTCCCCCCTATTCAGGGGGGAGAATAAAACCTCTCTATGTTTTCCCGCAGAGTCATGTGGCACACTGCCCAGCGTCCATAGTGCCCCCGCTCGCGGGGGAAAGGTGGTGCCGCAAGCACCAAAGGGGGTTGTGTTTCCATCGCGCCGCAGGCGCGGTCGTATGGTTTTACCAGCCCACCAGCACACCAGCACACTAGAACACTAGAACACTAAATCACTATCTCCGAGGTATATATGACCAAACAAGCTGTTATTTTCGACATGGACGGTACTCTTTTCGATACCGAAAGCATTTTCCAGCAGGAATGGAACCGTCTGGCAAAAGAGAGGGGTCTCTCTCTTCCTGACCATTTCAAATATGAAATCTGCGGCACCAGCGGGGAGGCCATGAACCGCATGATTGAGAAGTTTTACCACGTGCCAGAGGGCAGCGAAATCCAGCGACTCTGCAAGGAACGGGTGGCCCGCCGTCTTTTGGAGTCGGTGCCTGAGAAACCGGGATGCAGGGAGATGATTTCCTTTTTCCAGGAAAAAGGGTGGCCCCTGGCCATCGGAAGCAGCAGTCCCGCCGCGCAGATCCGGGCCAATCTTTCCGTCACCGGCCTTCTTCCCTTTTTTGACGCCATTGCCAGCGGTGATGAGGTGAGCCGGGGAAAGCCGGCGCCGGATATTTTCCTTCTGGCCGCCGGCAAGCTGGCCATACCGCCAAAGGACTGCTATGTGTTCGAGGACAGCCCCAACGGCATTCTCGCCGCCGCTGCGGCAGGTATGAGACCGGTAATGGTGCCGGATCTTATGCCTGTGACCGATGAAATCCGGCAGAAGTGCTTCGCCGTTTTTGATACGCTCATCGACGCCCGTCGATTTTTTATGGAGATGCTGAGATAAAAAATCAGCATCTCCATTTTTCGTCCATAAATAGCCATCTGTATGCTTTTTGATTTACATCATACACCATTTGCTATATAATCTTGGTAGAAAGTATAATCATTTTTAGAAAGGCAGTGATTATCATGGCTACCACTCCCACGCAGATTCGAATTGATTCGGATATCAAGCAGCAGGCTTCTGCATTATTCAACAGTCTGGGGCTGGACATGTCCAGTGCAGTGAATTTATTTCTTCATCAGTGTGTCCTCCGCGGCGGCATCCCTTTTGCGGTGCAGCTCCCTTCTTATAACCGGGACACGTTAGCCGCCATGGCCGAAGCAAGGCGCATTTCCCGTGACCCGTCAGTCAAAGGTTACACTTCCATGGATGAGTTGAAGAAAGCGCTGGATGAATAAGATGTACATTGTAAAGTTCACCTCGTCCTATAAGCGGGACTACAAGCGCATGAAGAAAAGAGGGATGGATATATCACTTCTGGATGCCGTCGTAGATATGCTGCGGCAGGGCATTCCTTTGGATTCCCATTTCCATGACCACCCTTTAAGTGGAAACTGCTAGGGAAGCACTGATTAATTCATAGAGTCTGCTTTTATAAGAATTTTTATGCACTGCTTCGTCATGGGATTCCTTAAATAGCTCGCTATTTAAGGAATCCCATTCCTTGCATTGCATAAAAATTCAAGAATAAAAGCAGACAATGATTTAATCAGCGCTTCCCTGGGGTTCCGCGAATGTCACGTGAAACCGGACCGGCTCCTTATCTATATGATTGAAAACGATATCCTTACACTGACCCTGACTGCCACAGGGTCTCATGCCGACCTTTTCCATATGTAAATTTCATCTTCCCTGCTCCATTTCCCTCATTCCGTGCTATACTTGTCATTGGCGCCTCAGGCGCAAATATGACATAAGAAGGTATTTCATGCACGGTTTGTATATATGGTTTAAGAAATACGAATTTTACGTCCTGCCCCTGCTTATCACAGCGGCAGTGCTCCTGGCTTTCCATTTCCATACTTCCCCTGCTGCCCATGAGGCAGAACGGGAGAAGGTGCTTCCTCTGAGGGAGGGTGATACCATCGGCGTCCTGGCACCGGCGGCCCATGGCGGGATGACCGATTACAACCGGTCCATCGAGCTTCTGGAATCCCTGGGCTACAGGGTGAAGCTGGCTCCATCAGTCACCGATGATTACGGATTTCTGGCCGGCAGTGACGAGGAGCGGGCGAAGGATCTGAATGATTTCTTCAGGGACGATTCCATCAAGGCCATCCTCTGCCTCCGCGGCGGCTACGGCTCCGCCCGGCTCTTGGACAAACTGGACTATGACATGATTGCCCGCCATCCGAAAATGCTCATCGGCTTTTCCGACATTACCGCCCTCCACGCCGCCATCGGCGAGAAGAGCGGTCTGGTCACCATCCACGGTCCCATGATGTCCTCCTTCAAAGGAGACAATTATACCGCCTTTACCCTCTATAATTTTGAAAACGGTCTCTCCGGCAGTCTGCCCAAAGGGGAAATCCGCCTGCCCGCCGGAAGAAAGCTGAAGGCCCTTGTCCCCGGCAACGCCACAGGCCCGGTGGAAGGAGGAAATCTGTCGGTACTTGCCTCCCTCTGCGGCACGCCTTATGAGCTGAAAGGGGACGGTGCTATCCTCCTTCTGGAAGATACGGGAGAAGACCCCTACCGGGTGGACCGGATGATGGAACAGCTTTACCAGAACGGCCTTCTCTCCCGGGTAAGCGCCATCGCCTACGGCGACTTCTACGGCGCCTCCCCGGTGGGTGAAGAATTTTCCATTGCCGATGTCCTTTCCCACTACGCCAAACTCTCCGGCAAACCGGTCATTGCCGGCGTCCCCGTGGGCCACGGCCCGGATAACCTCTTCCTCCCCCTGGGCGTCAAAGCTTCCATCCACGCCGGAGAAGACGGCAGTGCCTCCTTCAGCTATGATGAGTCGTATTTGAAATAGGGGCGGCTGCTATGCCGCCGCAGGTTCAGAGGGTTCCCACAACTTTATTGTCCCCCCGCTCTGCGGGGGGAAGGTGGTGCCGTCAGGCACCAAAGGGGGTGGGCAAGGACGTTACGTGCTGTCCTTCCCGCCAGACACGGTCATTCTGAGCCGTAGGCGAAGAATCTTGGTACCCGGCACATTGAAGACAATCGGTAATAAATACCAGTCGGCGGGAATTGGCCACCTTTGGTGGCCACCCCCTATCCGGCTGCGCCGGACTTCCCCCTATTCAGGGGGCAGAATAAACCTCTCTATGCTTCCCTGCGTTGTCATATGTGGCACACTGTTCAGCGCCCATAGTGCCCCCTGAACAGGGGTGGCAAAGGAACTGGAGTCACTCCAGCGAACTGGATTCGTAGGGGAGCGTGAGCGACCTGAGAATCCAGTGAGTCGGTGATAGCCGTGCCGTAAGGAGCCGTAGGCGACTGAGAATCCAGTGACATGCTTCCCTTTGGGGAAAGGTGGTGCCGCAGGCACCAAAGGGGGAATGCCCTTCCACGAGGGTCGCGAGGTTGTATGGTTTTTATTAAAATGGCGCCCTTCATTTTTAAAGGCGCCACCTCCATTTACCATTTACAATTCACCATTTACCATTTTTCATTAGGCGCCTGACCCTGCTTGCATTCGGGAATACAGCCCATCGGCAAGCGGAAAGCCGACAGCCGGCAGCCGTCTATCTTCTATCATCAATTCATTTCCCAAAGGAGATCATCATGAACCAGGAACAGACCATGGATTTACCTATCCGCTATTACAGCATTACCACCGTTCCGAAGGAATACACACCCCATCCGGTGCTATCCGATAAGGAGGTAGACATGGGCGCCCTCCTTTCCGCCATGGCCTCCGCCAAGTCAGAGGTGTCCGCCCTCTCTCCCTATCTTTTCGTTCTTTTTGAAACGGAAAAGGGCGGCGCCTTCTGGCAGTATCTGGACATGGCAGGCGAACTTTCCCGCATCCATTTCGTCAGCACCGACAGCTATGTGAACTGCACAAAGATTACCTTCCCCAACGGTGCCTACATGTATCGTATCAACCAGGTCTTCCTGAAACGCGGATAGTTTCCTGTCCGGCTTGACACTGCTGCGGTTCATCGCGACAGGAAACTATTCGCGAAGGGTTTCCTACTCGACTTGACGCACCTGTTATTCATCTCAATAGGAAACTGTTTGCCCGGAGATTTCTCGACTCCGCTCGAAATGACGGGGCCGCTTGACACCATCGTGTTTCTTACCAACAGGAAACTTGTCGCGTATAGTTTCCTGTCCGGCTTGGCTCCATTGCGTTTCATCGCGACAGGAAACTGTTCGCGAAGGGTTTCCTATTCGGCTTGACGCATCTGCTATTCATCTCAATAGGAAACTATTCGCAAATCGTTGCCCGTCCGGCTTGACGCATCTGCTATTCATCTCAATAGGAAACTATTCGCAAATCGTTGCCCGTCCGGCTTGACGCATCTGCTATTCATCTCAACAGGAAACTATTCGCAAATCGTTGCCGTCCGATATGACACGGCTGCGTTCCTTACCGACAGGAAACTTGTCGCCCGGAGATTTCTCGACTTCGCTCGAAATGACGGAGCCGCTTGGCACCTCTGCTGTTCATCGCGACAGGAAACTCTTTTCATCCAATTTCACCACGTCCACCACCGGTTCTTCGTAGGGGTGGGCTTTTTTGATGGCGGAAACGACGGCGGGAAGGTGCGCTTCGTCCACTCGGCACTGGAGGATGTATTCTTCCGCTTCCGTCCTTTCTCCGATTTTCCCATTGTAGGGGTGGGCGCCGTCCATGGTAATCCAGGAAGAGCGCACTTTCCACCAGGACATGCAGCCTTTGTAGTTTCCGATTTTCCCGCCGCCTGCCTCTTCGATGGCCTTCCTGATGGCGCAGAGGGCTTCCGGGGGAAGATAGACTTGGATTTTGTACATGGTGACCTCCTTTGGGGCCGCTTTGCGGCCCGGGTTGACACGCCTTCGGCGTAAGGGTTCAAAAGGGTTCAGAGGGTTCCCACAACTTTATTGTCCCCCCGCTCTGCGGGGGGAAGGTGGTGCCGTCAGGCACCAAAGGGGGGCGGGCCAGCGGCCCGCAGGCAGGTTGTGAGAAGAAAAGGTTCTCAAGTTTGATCGGCCTACGGCGGTCGGGTTCTTAGGTTTGACAGCGGCCTTTGGCCGCTGAGGGTTGTGGATTGCCGCCTATCGGCGGCAATGATTATAAAGTCAGCGTTACGGGACTTACCTCCCCGCCGTACACGGTCATTCTGAGCCGTAGGCGAAGAATCTTGGTACCCGGCACATTGGAGACAACCGGTGGTAAATACCAGTCGGCAGGAATTGGCCACTAACCATAGAGACGACAGCAGTTAGCAACTGGCAATTAGCCGCTGGCTGGATTCGACTTGTACCTTTGGATTCATCAGCAAGATTCACATTACGATGACCGGCCGACTTCGTCGGCCACCCCCTATCCGGCTGCGCCGGACTTCCTCCACGGGAAAGCGTCTCACTTGGTTCTCAGGTCGCTACTGCTCCCCTACGAACCAAGTTCGCTTGCCACCCTATTCAGGGGGCAGAATAAACCTCTCTATGCTTCCCTGCGTTGTCATATGTG
>NZ_CALGPS010000171.1 GCF_937959425.1 uncultured Dialister sp. | reverse complement strand
TATAAAATATGGGCTGTGAAAAAATGATTTACATTTTTTCACAGCCCCTTTTTTGCTGCTGCAGCATTTTGCTAATTTTTCAAATGGTGGTATGCTGCCCGCCGCTGAGTCATCACTGCCGGCATGCAGCCTAAACCACGGGAGGTCAGCACCACAAAAAGGCCTCACAGAAATCTGTGAAGCCTTTTTACATGGAAATGCATACGTGACAGGGGAGACATCCATTATCCTGCAAACCTCTGTCCTATGTATGCTTTTTATTCCATTGGTTTCAGTGCACTGAAGGAGAAACAGCTTCTGCCTCCATCCCCTCCCTCCTGCTCCATGGATGGGCGCCTGCAGGATTTCTGAGGGGACTTCGCCGGTGCTGTTTCTATGCATATAGTCATAAGGAAGAGCAGGAGGTATCACAGAGTGGGGCAATCAGAAGGATGAAGGAGTATAATAGAAGATAAATTAAAGGGTTAGATGAAGTGATAAAAGAGAAAACCTAGGGAGGTGCTGATTAAATCGTTCCCTGCTTTTATTCTGGAATTTTTATGTAATGCAAGGAGTGGGATAATGCAAATAGCGAGCTATTTAAGGAATTCCAAATCTTGATAAAATGGCTGTGTGGAATCATGGTGATGGACTATGCTAAAAAAAATCGGCATTGCAATCGGAATTTTCTGCTTTTATCATATTTTTTTCTTTACAGTACAGTTCATTCATGTAATGTCCCAGCCGGCAGCTTGGGATCGTTATGCGCCGGTTTTGTTTGGAAATCAATTGAGAGTCCGGGTTTTAGAAATAAGTAATGGGGATATATCATTATTGGATGTTAGGCCGGAGGACAATAAATATAAAGGAACGCTTCTTGACAGGCATGTATATAGAGTTAAAACTGAATCTGACATATTTTACCGGGATAAAGTCCTATATTCCTTGGGAAGTGCGGGATTTTATGTAATTTATGCAGAACCTTATAAAATCAAAGTTTATCAAAATCCGGACCAGCCGGTATCAGAACGGATGGAAATTGATAAATCTTTATCAAAATATGGAGAGAATGAACTGAAGGTGGTTTCACAAATTTCTAATTTCAATAAAGAGGAGAGAAAGGTGTATAAGGAGATGGCAGTCCAGGCAGAGAAAGATCCGCAGTTTCACCAGGAATAGGCCTGTTGCGTGGGGGTTCAAAATTGATACAGTATAGTTTGATTTTGCTTATGGACAGCGTCTTGTTTATGATAAGCAATCGCCTGCAGCAAGGCGAAACGAAAATGCAAAAATTATATTATTATGCAGGCGGTTTATCAGGCTTATTATATTTTTCATGGCTTTTATACATTAGTGTAAATCACTATGATTTTAATGTAGCAGTCATGTTCTGCCTTATTTGTGCTATTTTTATTCTGCAGAATAGAAGGTCTCAGTGGTGCTCCAGGAAAAAATATGATATACAGATAAAGCTATATGGGGATAATTCTAAAGAAGCAAAGCAATGCAGGAGGCATATCAGCTGTTTGTGGATATTAAATAAAGCTTATTATATTGGATTGGCGATTTTTATATTTGTGCTTGGGGTTGGATTCCATAATGGAAAACTTTAAGGAAATATGTATTTTCAAATAAGCACGATTCTCTATGCTGATTTCATTTATTTCATATCTGCTGCATCAAATTTTATACAGCTCCGAGGTGAAGCCCGGGAAAGCACTGATTTTTACAGAAGCAAATTTCATCAGTTCTTTTCCGGGGCTTTTCATGAAGTAATAGCTTTTTTCGCGGCGGTTGTATAGAATAAAGAAAGGAGTATAAAGGAATGAATGGGCAGCTTCTGCTGCCGTTGAAATAGATTAAATCGGGATGTGATAGTATGTCGAATCGAAGCTGGCTGAAGCAGGAAATTCCTCGCTGGGTGAAGGAAGATGTGATTTCGGAGGATGCGGGAAAGAAGATCCTTTCCCGGTATAAAAGGCAGGACAGTGCGGCTTACCGGGAGGCGCTGTTTATTTTGGCTGCGGTATGCATTATCGGAGGGATTTTCTTCCTCTGCGCCAGTCTTTGGAGCGGGCTGGACCAGGATCAGCGGTTCCTGCTGGCTCTGGCGCCGCTGGCGGTGTCTTTTCTGCTGATGGCGGTGGTAGTGCTGGCGGACCGGGGGGCCTTCGGCGGTTTTGAGAAAAAGAAGGAACCGCTGTCGGAAGAAAAGGGGGATGGGGAGGAGGCCCTGCCTCTTCGGAAGAAGGCTTTAGGGCCGGTTCACAGGCTTCCTGTCTTTCTGCGGGAGGCGGCGGCTTCTCTCCACGGGATATGTTTGATAGGCGCCTTCTGGATGGTGGGGGATTCTTTCAAGCTGTCCTCTGATTTGTACAGCGCCCTTGCACTCTGTGCCTTGCTCCTTCTCATCATGACGGTGGTGACGGAGTCGGCGGGCATGGGGATTATTTACATGATCGTGTCCGTCGGCATCTTCTACAGTGCGCCGGTGAGGGGATGGCCGGAGGCGGCGTCCTGGATTTACATGTTCCTTGCCCTGGGCATTCTGGGCCACATGCTCCGAAGCCACCGGGACCGGGCGGTGGTGTGCTTTTCCTGGGTGTGGGCGGTAGGTATCCTGCTCCTCATTTTCTGGTCTGCAGGAAATATGCTGTGGCAGACCATTTTCTTCTCCCTGGCGGCGGCGCTGACCTGGATGGCGGGCGGACTTTTCCGTTCCTACGGCCTGGGGGCCGATGCGCTCCGCTTCTTCGGCGGCATTGCGGTTTTCGCGGTACTGCTGGAAGGTTCCTACGGGGCGGTATGGGCGGATATTTCCGGCAGCTATGCCCTGTGGTTCATTTTCCTCCTGTTTCTGGCGGCGGATGGTGTGCTCCTTTTCCGTATCGCGCTGAAAAAGGAGTGGCTTTCGGTGCTGGCGGGGCTTACGCCCTTTGTGATGGGCCTTTCCGCTGTGGTGTCTATTTTTGAAACTTCCGGTGCCCTGCCTGCCATCATTGTTTCTGTGTATGCAGGCATTCTGGCGGGAGGCGTCATTCTCCGGGGGCTTTTCACAGACCGGGCGGTGCAGAGCTGGGCCGGTGTGTTCCTTTTGGCCGGCGACGGCGCCATCCGTGTCATTGATTCGGCCCTCACCTTTACCCAGAGGGGGCTTTTCTTCCTGGGTATCGGTCTTGCGGCGGCGGTAATCTGCTATTTCATGTATCTTCCGTCCAAAAAGAAGACGCCTGTCCATAGGGATAAGGAAGAGCAGGGAGAGGAGGGGTCTCGATGATATCCAGAAAATTATCTCTGATCCTGCTGGCGCTGGTTTTTGTGATTGAGGCGGGAGCCCTGTTCTGGATCCGGGGGGATTACCGGTCCACCATGCTGGATGGGGCGGAGTACGAAGTTCCGGCGGCCATTGATTTCAAAGGGGATTTTTATGGAAGAAATTATCTCCCCATTTACATTCCCCTCACCGAAGCGCCCTGGAAGGGGTCGGTGACGCCGGAGAAGGGGCAGGAAATCTACCTGTCCTTTGACAAGAACAGCGAGGGGATGATGGAGCTTACCGGCGCCTGGGACAGAAAGCCCGGCGGGCTGTATATTATTACCCGGGTGATTTCCGCATCCGACGGACTGGTGCATTTCAATTTCCCTGCTGACCGTATGTACATGCTGCCGGAGCAGCTGAAGAAGCTGTCGGTGGTGGAGCTGTCGGAACGGGTACAGCTGAAGGACAAGACGGGCAAGAAGACAGAGACCCGCATGAAAAATGACCTTACCGCCCTGGTGCATATCAAGGACGGCCGGGTGGTGATTTCCAAGGTGCTGGCCAACGGTTCTCCTGTGGAGCAGACCTACACCACGGTGGGTAAGAATCTGTCTGTGAAGTACGCAAGAAGCGGCAAGGAAAAGGATGCCTACTCTGTGGGCAGGGATTCGGAGAGTAAGGAATAAGGAATGGAGGGAGACTTATGTATATTATTTTGATGCGTCACGGGGAAGCGGTTCCCCAGACGGAGGATATGGAAAACAGGGAAAGGAGCCTTACGCCTAAGGGCATGCGGCAGGCCCGCCGTTCGTCCCGCATTCTGGCCAGATTTCTTAAGGAAAATCCCATCCGCATTTTTACCTCTCCCTATGTGAGAACAAGGCAGACGGCAGGTATCCTGGCGGAGGAATGTTTTGCCGAGGAAATCCATACGGCAGAGGAGCTTCTCCAGCCGAACTGGCAGATGGTGAGGAATCATCTGCTGCAGGACGGTTCTCCCATTGCACTGGTAAGCCATCATCCTTTCCTCCAGTCCTACCTGCTCACCACCTGCAGCGCGGCAGTGAAATTTGACCTGGCAGGCATTGCGGTGATTGACTATGACCTGAAGTGGAACCAGGGAAAGCTCATCGGCTATTTCACCTCCGGCCTTCGCCAGCTGAAGAAGGAGGGATAAGCTATGATTCCCGTATTGACAGTGGCCGGTTCCGACTCTTCCGGCGGCGCCGGCATCCAGGCGGATCTCAAGACCTTTGCGGCCCTTGGCACCTACGGCATGAGCTGTATCTGTGCTTTGACCGCCCAGAACACGAAGGGCGTCTCCATGGTGGTGAATACACCGGTGGATATGGTGAAGGCCCAGCTGGAGGCGGTTTTTGATGACATTCCGCCAAAGGCGGTGAAGACCGGCATGCTTTCTTCCGCTCCCATCGTGGAGACGGTGGCCGATTTTCTTAAAGGGAAAAAGGTGCCTCTGGTGGTGGATCCCGTCATGGTGGCCACCAGCGGCGCCGTGCTGCTGGAAGAAGAGGCCATAGCCGTTTATAAGGAAAAGCTCATTCCCATAAGCACAGTCATCACCCCCAACATACCGGAGGCGGAGGTTCTGTCAGGCCTTTCCATCCAAAATGAAGAGGACATGAAAAAAGCGGCCCTGGCCCTCATGAATCTGGGACCTTCGGCGGTGCTGGTGAAAGGGGGACACAGCGTGGAGGACGCCAGGGATATTCTCTATGATGGAAAGGAATTTCATGTATTTTCAGGGAAGAGGATTTCCACGGGAAATACCCATGGCACCGGCTGCACCCTGTCCAGCGCCATAGCGGCAGGGCTGGCAAAAGGATTTACTCTCACGGAGGCTGTGGGAGAAGCAAAGAAATACATGGAAGGGGCCATTGCCAAGGCGGCTGAAGATTCTGTAGGCCACGGACACGGCCCTGTGCACCATTTCTGGTTCTACGGAGAAAAATGGGGGCGCATGGAATGAACTATCCCTTCTTTGCCTTCATGGCCCGGCTGAAATATATTTCCCGCTGGGGCCTTATGCGGAATTCCATTTCCGAAAACGATGCGGAGCACACCCTCCAGACCGTCATGATTGCCCATGCCCTGGCGGTGATCGGCAAGGACATCTTCCATAAGAATTTGGACCCCGAAAGGGCGGCGCTGCTGGCTCTTTACCATGATGCCAGCGAAGTCTTCACCGGGGACATGCCTACGCCGGTGAAATATTTCACCAGCGACCTTCGGGAGCAGTACCAGAAAATCGAAGACCAGGCCCGGGAAAAACTGCTCTGTACCCTGCCTGAAAGTCTCCGGCCTTCCTACAAGCCCTACGTGGTGGACATGGAAAAGGATCCCCTCTGGCCCCTGGCCAAGGCGGCAGATACCATGAGCGCCTACCTGAAATGCATGGAAGAAATCCGCGACGGAAACAGCGAATTCAAGGAAGCCTTCAAGGCTACGGAAGAAAAGCTGAAAGCCCTCCACATGGAGGAAGTGGACTGGTTCATGGACCATTTCTCCGGCAGCTTTGCGGAAACACTGGACGAACTGAACAGGAACATACAGTAAGAAATCAGGCAGAGGAATATGTCTCCTGCCTGATTTTTCTTGTGGACAGAAAGGGTATGAGAGTGTATAATTATTTACATAATTCGTATAAATTGCATAAAAATGAGGTGCTCTTATGAAACTGTGGAAAAAAGGCGTATTGGTTACATCGGCCCTGGTGCTGGCTGCGGGCATGATGGCAGGCTGCGGCGGAGAGAAAAAAGCTGCTTCTGCTCCCGCCGGGAAGAACGTACTGAAAGTGGCTACCAATGCCACCTACGTACCCTTTGAATTCAAGACAAAGGACGGCAAGGACTATACCGGCTATGAAATCGATGTGGTGCGGGCTGTAGCCAAGGAAATGGGGAAGGACGTGGAATTCAGGAATATCGCCTTCGACGGTCTCATTCCTTCCCTCCAGTCCAAGGAAGTGGATATGACTGCTTCCGGCATGACCGCCACCAAAGAAAGGGCGGAAAAAATCCTTTTCGCCGCTCCCTTCTATGAAACAAAGCTGGCTGTGGTTACCAAGGCGGACAGCGACATCCACTCCGTAGACGACATGAACAAAGGACAGGAAATCGCCGTACAGGTCGGCACCACCGCCGCCTACTACGCCCAGGATAAAGGTATGAAGACGAGAAACTTCGACCACTCCTCCGACATCGTCATGGAACTGAAAGCCGGCGGCGCCGTGGCAGGCATCCTGGACAAACCGGCAGCGGACTACTTCGTAGCCACCGACGGTAAAGGCGCCTTCCGGGTGGTAGACGTACCGGACTCCAAAGTACAGTACTTCGCCTTCGGCTTCAATAAGGACAACAAACAGCTGCAGCAGGAAGTGAATAAAGCCATTGCAGACCTGAAACAGAAGGGCACGTTAAACGAACTCCATGAAAAATGGTTCAAAACCCCGCTGCCCGAAATGCCGGCTACAGCGGAAGAAGCGCTGGGTATCTGATATGAAAAAAAGAGCTCCCGAAAGGGGCTCTTTTTTTAGTGGGCTGGTGGGATAGTGTATTAGTGAGACAGTGAGACAGTGGGACAGTGAGGGAGACTATCGGCTGGCCGCTTTCCGCTGTTGGCTTCCGGCTTATTGCTGTCGGTTTCGGCTTTCCGCCGATTGGTGTTCACCGGTTTATGGGCTGCTGTCGGCAGGTACCAAGATCCTTCGCTGCGCTCAGTATTCTGACAGGTGGGAGGCGGGAAGGCAAATCCCGTAACGCTGACTCCTTTATATTCATCGCCCGTTAGGGCGATACCACAACCCTCTGAACCCTCTGAACCCTTTCTTCGCACCTTTCTACATAACCCTTCTACACAACCTGCGGGCCCTACGGGCCCGCCCCCTTTGGTGCTAACGCACCACCTTTACCCATAGGGAAGCGTGTCACTGGATTTTCGGGTCGCTTTGCTCCCCTACATCCATTGCTGTCACCGACTCACTGGATTCTCAGGTCGCTTAGGCTCCCCTGCGAATCCAGTTCGCTGGTGCAACTCCAGTTCCCTTGCCACCCCGCAGGCGGGGCACAATAGGGTGGGGAGGGACCCCTCTGACCCCTCTGACCCCTCTGAACCCGGGCCGCAAAGCGGCCCATATAAACTTGCGGCGGAGCCGCCACCACAACCCTCAGCGTCCAAAGGACGCTGTCAAACTTAAGAACCCTTGCGCCGGCAGGCGCATCAAACTTAAGAACCTTTGCGCCCAAAGGGCGTAAGGCCGCTCTGCGGCCCTTTTACCTCTTCTCCACTTCGATAGCTTTCCCGTAGGTGAAGGACCAGAGGTAGAGGTGGGATACCGGTTTGCCCAGCAGTTTTTCTGCTGCTTCGCCGTAGACCTGGAGCTGGATCTTGTAGTGCTCTTTCAGTTCTTCTTCTGTCATGGTACGGTCGGTTTTGTAGTCGATGATGATGAAGTCTTTTTCATACTCCAGAAGGCAGTCCATGACGCCCTGGAGGAAGATGCTTTCTCCTTCTTCGCATTTCGGATAGAAGGAGGAGGCGGGAAGGAGGATGGAGAAGGGCATTTCCTTGCGGATGAGGGAGGCGGTTTTCATTTTTTCCGCCAGAGGGCCTCTGGCGAAGGCAAGGAGGTCGGAAAGGGGAGCAGGTTTCCTCCTCTTTGAAAGAAGGATTTTCCCTTCCTCTTCGGTGAATACGCCTTTTTCCACCAGCCGGCGGAGGGTATTTTCGATAGCTTCGGGCTCTGCAGGAACCGCAGTAAAATCGATCATTTCCATGGCCTTATGCATGAGGGTGCCGAAGGAGGTGCCCTCATATTTTGTCTCTTCGCCTGCCATGAAAAGGGGCGGGGCGGCGTAGTCGGCGTCCAGGGCATCGTCGCCGTCGTCAGCCAGGATGGCAGAAGGCAGGGGCTCTTCATCGGCTGCCCTGTATTCCGCCAGTTCCCGGAGATGTACGGCGGCGGTGGCGGTGAGTTTGGCCGGGGTATCCAGGGCGCCGGGGTGGTCGTAGCGCCAGGAGAGCTGGGCGTCCATCCAGGGGGGCGCTTCTTCCGGCAGGTGGGTGAGGAAATAGGAAAGGTCTCTTACCTCTTCCCGGTTTTCTTCTTTGGGAGAAGGAAGAAGGGCTTTTGTATTTCCTTCATCTAGGGCCGCTTTTTCTTCTTCTGTAAGAAGATCCTGCTGGCCGGTGACGGTGAAGGTAAAGAGGGATGAGTCAGAGGGCGCGTCATTTTCGTAGGCCGGGATTTTTCCTGCCATGTCCCAGGCGTTTTTCATGGTGCGGTGCCGCAGGGCGGCAGGCATGATCCAGTCCAGGAAGGATTTGGCATTGGAAACCAGGTGGGCAGGAAGGGGCGCAGGTACTGCCTTCCCGGAGGAGGCAAGGGAGGTGGTCCAGCGGTCTAAATCCCGGGACAGATCTTTTTCTGAAGCCACGATGAAGAGCTTGTCCCGGGCCCTTGTCATGGCCACATAGAGAAGGCGGGCTTCTTCCGCCATGTTTTCCTTCCGGGAGGCTTCCCGGAGGGCGTACCAGTACAGGCTGGGCCAGCGGACTTTATGTTTCTTGTCATAGTACTGGATGCCCAGGCCCAGATCTTTGTGGCAGATGGCGGTCTGCCAGGTGTCCCGAAGGTTGAAGCCTTTCTGGGCATCGGCCAGGAAGACGATGGGGAATTCAAGGCCCTTGCTCTTATGGATGGTCATAATGTGGACAGAGTCGGGGATGGCGGCGACCGCCATGGATTTGAAGGGGCGGTCTTCCTTTTTCAGTTCTGACAGGTAGTTCAGGAAGGAGTAGAGACCGCTTTTTGGGGTCTTGTCCCGTTCCAGGGCCAGGTGGTAGAAGGAAAGCACATGGCCTGCCCGCCAGCTGCCGCCGGGGAGGCCGGATACATAGGTGAGGTAGTCCGTGTCTCCCAGAATGCGCCGGAGGAGGGGGGCGGTGCCGTCGCCCATGCCGTTTTCCCGCCAGTCCTTATAATGGGTAAGGAAACGGGAGAGTTTTTCTTCTTTGTCTTCTGAAAGGATATGGGAGGACAGAAGGGGCCACAGATGGGTTTCTCCCTGCCTTTCCTTTTCCAGGGAAAGGAGGGCCAGGTCTTTTTCGTCCAGTCCCACGAAGAAGGAACGGAGTACCGCCGCCAGGGTCAGGTCCTGGAGAGGATTGTCCAGGATTTTCAGAAGGGCCCAGAGGATTTCCACTTCGCTGTTTTCCATGAAATCTTCTTCCTTGTCGGAAACGGCGGGGATGTTCTCTTCTTCCAGCACCTTCATGAGCTGGGGGCCTTTACCGGCGATGGAGCGGAGGAGAATGACCATGTCGCCGTATCGGAGGGGGCGGAAGGTGCCGTCTTTATTCATGACTGTCTTTCCGCTTTCCATCATTTCATGAATACGGAGGGCCATGAGCCTTCCTTCCAGAGTCATATTTTCCATATCCTTCAGGTCATCGGGGGCGTCCATTTCATCCATGTCCCCTTGATCGATGAGCTCCATGGACACGCTGCCGCCGGCATAGCTGTCCGGCCGCGCTTCCTCGTGCCGCCCGGCATAGAGGGCCTCTGTGTCTCCGTAGTCCATTTCCAGTGTTTTCTTCGTCATGAGCTGGCGGAAGAGGAAATTAATGGAGGAAAGGATGGCTTTGTCGCTTCTGAAGTTCCGGTTCAGGTCGATGCGCCGGGAGGGGGCGTCTTCGTCTTTGGAATATTCCCTGTACTTTTCGAGGAAAATGGTGGGATCTGCCTGGCGGAAGCGGTAAATGCTCTGCTTAATATCTCCTACCATGAAGCGGTTATGGCCGTCGGACACCAGGGCGGTGATCAGTTCCTGCACGCCGTTGGTATCCTGGTATTCGTCAATCATTACTTCCTTGTAGCGGCTTCGGATGGCAAGGGCGGCAGGCGAGGGGAAGAGGACTGCCTTTTCCGGCGTGAAATCGGGATTGTCTCTGTCCAGGAGGATGTCCAGGGCATAATGCTCCATGTCGTTGAAGTCCATGAGCCCTTCCTGTTTTTTCCTTTCTTTCAGGGCCCGGGAGAAATCCAGGGCGAGGCGGGAAAGGACGGTGACCGTAGGCAGCATGGCGCCGGTTTCTTTAAGCCACTGCTTTTCAGAAATCCGCACAAAGGGGGATATATGCTTCTGCCAGGTTTTCTTTGCTTCATCCCGAAGGGATTTGATGGTTTCCGCCTCCGGCGACTTGGTGAAATCGGCGGATTTGGCAAAATGATAGGCCTCTGCCTGGGATTTCGACATGCCCTTCAGCCGGTCAAAGGCAAAGTCCGGCAGGGAGAACCAGTCCCTCCAGCTCTTCATGGAAGCCAGGGTGGAAAAGTAGGCGTACTCATTGCCCAGCTGGGTGCCGTATACTGCCTGGGCGGCAGGGCTTTCCTCCATGACTGCAAACATCTGGCGGTAGGAATCCATGATTTTTTCAGAAAGGGAAATGAGCTTGTCCAGCACCGGCCTATCCCAGGGAAGGTCATCCATGGAAGCCCCTTCGGGAATCCGGTAATGGGAGGGAAGGCGGGCTATCCAGTCGTCGGGGAAGGGGAGGGAGCAGGCAAAATGGAAAATGCGGAGGACCATTTCCTTCAGCCCGTGATCCTGGTACCGGTCGGCAAAAAGATCCACCGTGTCCAGAAAATGGGGGTCTCCCTTTTCATACCAGTCCTCCAGCACAGCGGACAGCACTTCATCCTCCAGAAGGAACTCCTCATTTTCATCGGAGAGAATCCTCATCTTCGGGTCTAAATCCAGGAGGTAGAAATACTGGTGGATAAGGGACTGGAAATAGGAGTCCAGCGTGGAAATCTGGGCGCTTCCCAGAAGGGAAATCTGCTTTTCCAGATGGCCCATGAGCGCCTCATCATCCGCCTCGTCCGCCTCTTTCAGTGCGTCCGCCAGGGCGGCGGAAATGCGGGCTTTCATTTCGCTGGCAGCGGCTTTGGTAAAGGTGAGAACCAGAAGCTCATTCATATTGATATGGTTTTCCGGATCCTTCACCAGCCGGGCAATCCGCTCTGTCAAAACCGCTGTCTTTCCGCTGCCTGCTGCAGCGGAAAGAAGAAGATTCCTCCCCTTCACCGAAAGGGCCTCTTCCTGTTCTTTTGTCCAATGATTACTCATAGTATTTCTCCTTTCAGTGAGGTGGGACGGCTGTCCGCTGTCGGCTTACCGCTATCGGCTGTCGGCTTATATTCCTGAATGCAAAGAGCCGATAGACGTGAGACGGTCAGACATCAGAATTTTTCGCCGCAGAGCGGCATATATACTTATTGCCGCCTCCGGCGGCAATCCATAACCTTCAGCCGCGAAGCGGCTGTCGCCCCTTGAGCGAAGCGCACACAACCCTTTGCCCGTAGGGCAAAGCCCCTTCGGGGCCGCAGGCCCCGTCAACCTTCCCCCTCAGGCCCTTCGGGCCTGTCCATTGCCCTTTCCGCCAGCTGTTTTTTCAGCTCTCTGTCCGATGGCAGGTTTACATAGTCATAGCTTTCTCCTTCGCCCTTGGGGTCGAAGCGGCAGATGGCGTGGTAGGGGCAGTAGGTACAGGGCACCTGGTTTTTGTAGCGCACCGGGCGGATGGGAATATTTCCTTTTTCCATGCTGTGGTAGATTTCCAGCAGTTTCTTTTTCACCATGGTAAGGAGATTCCGGAAATCTTCGGCAGAAAGTGTGGCGGCGGTCTGGGTGATGGTTCCTTTTCCTGAAATCCTTACAGGGAGGAAGGAGTCATCTCCTCCGGCAGCGCTGTCAAGGCGGCGAAGCATATCCGGGTCGGAAAGAATCCAGCCGGAAGTGTTATCCTTGTCTTTGACCGGCACTTCCCCGCCGGGCGGCACGGCGGGAAGGCTCTTTACGTCGCCGGAGAGGTAGATGTACATGAGGGCGGCAGGCAGGAGGCCTCCGCCCCCTTCCTCTTCCACGTCCAGAAGGTAGGTAAGGAGCTGGAGCTTGAGTCCAGCCGCTGCTTCCTGCAGGGTGGCGGTGGTACGGCCTGTTTTATAGTCGAAAATGGCCACTGCGTCTCCGCAGCTGTCGATGCGGTCGATTTTGCCGCTCAGGGTGAAGGTGTCCCTTTCACCGGCTATATGAAGGTAAAATTCCTTTTCCAGTGCTTTGGTGTCAAAGGAGCTGTTTTGGCTCCACTTTCGAAGGGAGGAAAGGGAGCGGCGGAAGGTTTCATTCAGTGCCCTTTCGGTATAGCGGGAGGCGCCGTCAGCGTGGAGGGCGCCGTAATGAACCTTGGGGGCCAGGCGGGAGGCGATGGAGGAGGAAATGGTCTTGATGTCCTCGTCCGTGGCGTCCCGCCACTGCTTTTTTTCCTTTTTGAGGGCCTGGCCGAACTGGTGAAGGCCGGCATGGAGATAATTGCCGAAGTCCAGGGCTTCCATTTCCCCTTCATCCCTTTTGTCGATTTTAAGGCCGTAGCGGATGAAGTACATGTAGGGGCAGCGGCGGTAGTTTTCAAAGCGGGTGACGGAGCCGAAGAAACGGCCTCCCGGTTTGAAGAGTTTGTCCGCCAGATCTCTGGGAAGGGGCGGCACTTCATTTTTATACCGGAAACCGGAAAGGGCCTGGTCCACGTCTTTTCCATATCCCCTGTCCCTGGCCCATTTCACAAGGGCTGCCCAGGGGGAAGTGCTGTCCGGGATTTTTTCACGAAGAAGGGATGGCAGAAGGGAGAGGGCCTGGGCGGGATTGGCGAAATAGGAGCGGTCTTTTTGCCAGTCTTCCGGTGACAGGGTGCGGGATTCGGAAGCGTAGCCCAGACGGCGGAGCTGGGAAATGAGGAAAGAGGGTTCTGTGTCATTGTGGTCATCGTTTACGGAGGGCAGGGTGATATAGAGGGCCTTCCTCGCTCTGGTGAGGGCCAGGTAGGTAAAGAACTGTTCCTTGTGTACCTCCTGGAGAAGGCTTTCTCCGAAGATGAGACGGCTGTCCCTGTAGATTTTCTGCCGCTCCAGCTCCGTGAAGAAGCCCCCTTCCTCCACCCGGCGGGGAAATTCTCCTTCCACCGCGCCGGGAATGAAGACCACCGGCGCTTCCATGGCATAGCCCCGGTCCATGCCGGTGACGGTTACATGATCCAGTGTAGGAGGGATGGTGGAATAGGTAAGGGCGGAAAGGCCGTCTTCGAAGATGGAGAGAAAGCTCTTTTCGGAAATCCGGTCATTTCCTGCGGTATGGACGATTTCATCAAGAAGGGAGAGGATTTTCTTCCATACCTGCAGGTGGGGCCGAAGATTTGTATGGAGGGCGTTCTTTTCATCCATGCGGAAGAGAGTGTCAGGAATTTTTTCCTCCATCAGCCACTGGTAAAGGAGGCGGCACCGGTCTTTGGGAAGGGGCGCTTCCTGCCATTTCTTCACCAGACCGTCCAGCAGGGCGGTAAGGCCAAGGCGCCATTCATTCACCTTTGCGAGCTCCGCCTGCTCTTTTTCCGACAGGGCAGGAGCCGGGGCATCCAGGTCCCGGTAGGTGCGGAATTCCCATTTCTCATGGTACTGCCAGGGGCGGATGCCGTGGGAAAGGACGTAATTTTCCAGCTGGTCCACCTTTTCCTCCGGCCAGTCCGGGAGCAGCCCCGCTTTCAGCAGGCGGAAAAGGGTTTCCCGCTGCCAGCCGCTGTTTTTTCTGCTGCATTCGGCGGTAAGAAAGCGAACCAGGCTGTCAAGAAGCACCACCAGAGGGTGGCTGTTCATGGGATGCTTTCGGTCGATGAATCCGGGAATGTTGTACCGCTTGAAGGATCGCTCCAGCAGGTCGTCGTAGCTTTCAGGATTCCGAAGGAGCACCAGAATATCCCGGAAGCGGAAGTGCTGGTCCCTCACAAGGGAAAGGATGGTACGGGAAATGAAATCCACTTCCTCCGCCTTGTGGGCAGCGGTAACTATGTGGAGTCCTTCGTCAGGGAGGGGCTGCTTTTCTTCCGGCAGGGGCGAATGCTCCGCCCGGCGGTTGAAGAAAAAGCGGGCCATAGCCCTGAGGTCAGGGGATGTGAATCGCAGGTCTTCAGAAAGGGTGATGGAGGAGAAATGGCCCTCTTCTCTGGAAAGGAGGTTGAAAAGATGGAAGGGACGGGCGAAATTGGGATTTACAGCTGCATCTGCCGGCCTATCCATCTGCAGGGTCATGGTCACTTCTTCGGCGGTGTGCAGAAGGGCAGAAACGATGCGGATTTTCTGAGGCGCCATGCCGTTGAACCCGTCGATCCAGATACGGGAGGAACGAAGGGTGGGAGACTTGGGGATTTCCCTGGCCAGAAGGTCAAAAAGACTGCCCTGGTAATCAAAGTGGTCTTTCAGGTAGCCATGGTAAGAGCGGTATAAAAGGGTCAGGTCCGCCATCTTCCTGCCAAGGGGCGTATCCCCCTGGGCTTCGGCTGCACTTTCCAAATCCTGCTCCGATACCAGGAACATATCCAGCTGGTGGAAGAAATTGGCAAGCTCCTCGGAAAAATGGGGATGGGAAGCGGCCTTATAAATCATCTTCAGCTCTTTCCTGTGGTCTTCCATAAGGCGGCGCAGGATGATCTGCTGCCCTAAAGGGGACAGGGCGTCGCTGACAGGAGAATGAAGCTCCTGGAAAACCCGGTAGGCCAGACGGGAAAAGCCGCACACCGTCACATTGGTAAATCCTTTGCCAGGAAAAGACTCTGCCAGCCGGTACTCCGCCGTGTAGGTGCCCTGGTCAGGCACCAGAAGAAAAGCCTTCCGGTCAGGGCCGGAGAGTACATAGTCCCGGATTTCCCGGCAGCACCGTTCTGTCTTCCCCGTGCCTGCCCGGCCGAATATAAAGTGTAGTCCCATGGTAACCATCCTTTCTGCATTATATGACAACTTTATTATACTATATATGATGGACGATAGCGGGGCAGCGGGACAGCGGGACAGTGAGAAAGTGGGACAGTGAGAAAGTGGGACAGTGAGGCAGCTGGCCGCTGCTCGCTGGCTGCGGGGGACTGTATTCCCGAAAGAGGCCATCGGCGGCAGATAATCAGACAATCAGACATCAGACGGTCAGACGTCAGACTTCTCGCTAATTGGCATTTACCAATATTTGTGTCACTAACGGCAGGAACTGAGATTCTTCGCTGCACCAAGAATGACGCCTGGCGGGAAGTGCATAACGTCCCGCCGCGAAGCGGCATATAAACTTCATTGCCCCGTCGGCGTCAATCCACAACCTTCGGGCCAAAGGTCCGTCAATCTTAAGAACCTTTCTCTATGAACCTATATTTTTATTTACTTTCCGCACATTTGTGATACAATAGAAATACTTCGCTGTCGTAATTATGAAAGGAATGTTATGTCTGAAAATAAAATCTGGACCCGGGAATTCGTGGGAATGGGGCTCACGAATTTCTTTTATTTTATGTCCCAATACATATTAATCGCCGCCCTTCCCGTGTTTATTATGGACGACCTGGGGAAGGGGCAGTGGGAGGCAGGCATGGCCATGACCTGTTTCCAGATCGGCACGGTGCTCTGCAGGCCTCTGGCCGGACGGATTATTGACGGGGTGAACAAGCAGAAGCTCCTCTTCGGGGCATCTCTCGTATTTTTCGTTCTCATGGTCGGCTTTTATTTTGCTTCCAGTCTTCATGTGGTGTGGTTTCTCCGTCTGATTCACGGTGCCGTCTTTGCTCTGGGCACTACGGCGTCGGCGGCTATGGCGGCGCTGGTGCTGCCAAGAAGGCGCAAGGGAGAGGGCATCGGTTATTTTGCGGTGTGCGGCAATATGGCCATGGTCATCGGGCCTCTGGTGGGCCTCCTCATTATGGATTATCTGGGTGCCCATCCCCTCTTTATTTTCCTGTCACTTCTGGCCTTAGGCGCCATAGCCGCAGGCAACGGGAAGAAGCTCCCTTCCGCGGTGATTCTTCCCGGCGAAAGGAAGAGGGCAGGATTTCATTTAGGCGATTTCATTGAAAAAAGGGCGCTCCCTTCCGTCATCCTCGGAGGCCTTGTGTTCTTTGCCTACGGCGGGGTGCTTACTTTTATCCCCATGTACACCAGAAGCCTGGGACTTGGCAGCAGCACCAGCCTTTTCTTCCTTGTCTTTGCCTTGGTGATCGTGGTAACCCGTCCCTTTGTGGGGTACCTCTTCGACCATCACGGCCCCAATGCTACGGTGTATCCCGGCTTTCTTCTCTTTTCCGCAGGCTTTGTCCTTTTCAGCCTGGCAGGAAATCTGGCGGTGCTTCTTCTTTCCGCCGCTGTTCTGGGCGCAGGCTTCGGCGCTCTGGCTCCTGCCTTCCAAACCCTGGCTGTGCAGAGCGCACCGCCTTCCCGGGCAGGGGTTGCCACTTCCACCTATTTCTGGTCCCTGGATATTTCCGTAGGCCTGGCGGCAGCCCTTCTGGGGATGGCGGCCAATGCCTTCGGCTATCCCTTCATGTACGGCGTAATCTGCCTTTCCTCCTCCCTTCTGGGCCTTGTTTATTATTTCTTCTGGAGGAGAAGCCTTTCCTGACAGCAATGAAAAAAAGAGCAGGGAAGAAATGTCAATCATTTCTTTCCTGCTCTTTTCTAGTGCGGTCAGTCTTTAATGATGATTTTCCTGACCAGCGCTTCGATCTGCTCTTCTCCGTGGGGGAAGGAGGAGAGGTGGTTGATGTACATGAAGGATACCTGGGATCCTACGTAGTTGCGGAAGCGGTTGAAGGCTTCCGGATTTTTATCTGCATGGATTCCATAGAGGGAAGAGGCTGTATTTTTCAGGATGGCAATGGACTTCTGGGAGGCAGGGGAGGTGAGAACCCAGTCATGGTCACCCAGGTGGACGATATATCCTTCCTGCTTATGGGGAACAGGGAGGCCTTCTCCGTCTTTTCTGAGGTATCCTGCCCGGACAGGGTCTTTCCCTGCAATGAGGGCAGCCGCTTTAATCCAACCCACTACGTCCGTTTCATCCTTCGGGTTGGATGGGGCGCCATGGGCGCAGGCCTGGGCCACCACCACCTCAGGAGGAATGCCTCGTGTCATGGATTCTGCAATGCTCAGTACATGGTGGGCGCCCTGACCGGCCAGGGTGTATTCCTTACGGGAGCTTCCGTCCTTCTGCCACTGGAAGACATAGGGCTTCTCGATGTCGTGGAGGGCCTGCCCTGCCATGGCGGTGTCGTAATCTACGTCATAGCCGAAGACGTCCTTATAGGTACGGCAGATGCCGGCAGTGATATGAAGGTTGCTGCATACATGGGTGGCAAGACCGCCGGGGTAGGGATGGTGGCTCATGTAGCCGCTTCCCGGAGCGGTCATGAATGGCTGCAGGCTGGCGGAAAGGGGAGGAAAGAGGGTTTCGGCGGAAATTTTGGAGGGGTCTGCCAGTTTCCTTTCCACCAGCTTGTTGTAGGTCTGCTGAATGCGGGCGGAGGAGCTGTAGTTTTCCATGAAGGTGGGGCGGGGATTATGAATCATGGAAAGAACGGCCGATTTCAAGCTGCTGTTACGGATGGTGCCTGCCAGCCGGAGAATGTCTTCATAGGAGCCTTTCACCAGGGGAGAGCTTTTGGCGGATGCTTCAGCGGCAGGCAGGGCGGAAAGGGCGCAGGGAATGATTTCCAGCGATTTGGCTGTTTCTTCAGCAGCTGATGCCTGGAAGGGGAAATGGAATAAAAGGGCACCGGCGGTACTTCCGGCGGCCAGTTTCAGGAATGTCCTTCTGGAAATCGGTTCTTTCATCATGGGTTCACTCATACATTCATCCTCCTTATCATAGAAGCCGGATAGGAATTTTCCGGCGGTGCAGGGGAAAGGGAACTTCTTCCTGCTTTCCTATCAGTGTAAGGAGGCCCTGCAAAGGGAAAAATAAGGATGAGAAAAAAGAGGATAAAAAATGTCAAATTTCTGCTAATTTGCAGAAATTTGGCAGAATATGACAGATATTATAAAAAGCTTTGACGAAACAGAAAAGAATGCCCCTTATGATGAATGGAACGGGAGATGATTCATCCCATTTCTTGTATTTCCAAAGGAGGTATTCTTATGTTTGGTATCGGAATTCCTGAACTTCTTCTCATCCTGGTGATAGGCCTTATCGTATTTGGCCCCGGTAAGCTGCCGGACATCGGCAGGGCTCTTGGCAGGAGCATGCATGAATTCAAGGAAGCGGTGAACATGGATGAACCTAAAACGGTGGCTGTGAAGGTGGAAGGGGCGGAAGTCAAGACAGAAGGTGCTAAAAAATGACAGTTCCCGGTGAAGCAGCAGGAGCTATGCCTCTCACCGGCCATCTGGCAGAGCTCAGGAAGCGGATCCTCTATTCTCTGGCGGCGGTGCTGGCAGGGACAGTCCTCTGTCTATGCTTTATAGAAAATCTCATTTCCTTCCTTACTGCCCCGGCAGGCCATCTCTACTTTGCCCGGCCGGCGGAGGTCTTTGTGATTTACATGAAGACAGCCCTCATTGCCGGCTTCATCCTGGCATCGCCGGTGGTGTTTTTCCAGTTCTGGCGCTTCATCCTGCCCGCCATGACAGACAGGGAGAAAACCTGGACCCTCTTCTTCGTGCCCCTCTCCGTTTCTCTCTTTCTGGGAGGCATTGCTTTCTCCTATTTCCTTGTCATGCCCCAAAGCCTTCATTTCCTCATGGCCTTCGGCGGGGAAAACTTTACGCCCCTGCTCTCCATGGAAAGCTATCTGGAATTTGTGCTTCTCCTGATTCTGCCCTTCGGCGTCATGTTTAACCTGCCCCTTCTCATGATGGCCCTTGCCCTGGCAGGGCTGGTGAAGGAAAAGACACTGAAAAGGGGGAGAAAGTTTGTCATTCTGGCTGCTTTCATTCTAGCGGCGGTGATTACTCCTACGCCGGATATACTCACCCAGTCCCTTCTGGCGCTGCCTGCTGTTTTTCTCTATGAAATCTCCCTCCACATCATAGGAATGATGGAAAGGTCTCATAACCGATAGTTTATATTTCCTGGTTTTTACAAGCTGCCTCTGCAGGGCAGCTTTTTTATAAAAGAAAAAAGCATGATAGTGACTTATATATAGGGGAATGGTAAAATAAAGATAGTTGGAAATCGTTTTCAAAATAGGGATACAGTAAAGAGGTGAGAAAAATGTGGAGGCAGAAAGGACAGGACCTGATTGAGTACGCCCTCATGCTGGCACTGGTGGTAGGAATCGGAAGCTTTATCTACACCCAGGGGTATGGGGACAACATTTCCGCCGTTTTCAACCATGCAGGCAGTCTGCTGGAGCAGGTGAATAAGAGCCAGGAAGAGGCAAAAGAGGAAGCGGAGAAAGCAGCGGCCAGGAATGATGACAGAAACTATGCGGACCATATGGCAGAGCTTCTGAAAGATGCAATTAAGAACGGGGTACTGGTGATGGATGACAAAACCACCGTATATCTTCTTGCTCAAAATAAACCGGGCACGAAGCTTGACAATAGTTTTGTGAATGGAGCTGTATATGGACAAACTAAAGTGAATGGGAAGAGCTATGGGAACAAGGCAAACCAGGTTGGGTTTGACGGTCTTTGGAAAGCGGTGGACACGAAAGGCTCCTACAGTAAAGCTTCTGTTCACCAGTCTGATATAGACTGGTATGGCGTGGGGATTACAAGAAACGGAGACAGTTATAATCTGTCCTATGTAGAGGGTAAAGGGTATAACAAAAATAACGGTTTTGACCCGCGAACCGGCACAAAATATAAGAATGAGTCCTGGTCGAAATCTTGAGAATTCCAGACAAAAGAGGCTGCGAAGAAATTGGATCATTTCTTCGCAGCCTTCTCTTTTTGATTTCTTAACATATGCTTTTAATTTATTCTGTTTTTGTGCTATAGTAAGTATAAGAGCGGCATGGCTGAGGATTTAGGGAAGCACTGATTCATTCATAGAGTCTGCTTTTATAAGAATTTTTATGTACTGCTTCGTCATGGGACTCCTTTAATAGCTTGCTATTTGCGTCGTCCCATTCCTTGCATTGCATAAAAATTCAAGAATAAAAGCAAACAGTGAATGAATCAGCGCTTCCCTACAGAAGGCATGCCTTGAAGCAGGATACCATCATTTGATGGATACGTGAAATACACCGGTTTCATCAGGAGGCTTTGCATGAAACAGTATGTGTATGATTTCTATGGGGAAAATGAACTGGAAGAAGTAATCGACCGGTTCCGGCAGGAACGAAGGGAAAAGGCGGGGCTTTTTATTACCCTTTATCATGAGTCCAACGATTTGGAAAAAGTGGAGGAGAGTATACAGATACTGCGGAAGGCCTTTCCCCAAGCGGCCATTGCCGGCATGTCCGCTTCCGGCGGTATTCGGAACGGACGCATGGTACTGGGGAAAAGCGTACTTGCCTTCCTTTCCTTTGAAGATACGGAAGTGTCGGTGCACTGCTATGACATCAGCGCCCTGACTCTCGGCGAGGCAGGAGAAAGGGCGCTGGAAAGTTTCAGCGGTATCAAAAATCTGGCGGGGGTGGAAATATTTACCACCCTTTCTACGGTGGATGTGGATGATTTCCTTACGGAGCTGGATCACCTGCCGCCGGAGACGGCCATTTTCGGCGGCGGCGCCGATGCCTATACCGGCGGCGATGATACCTGCGTCTTTGGCAATGATTTCATTTCCCGAAAGGCCATTGTGGCAGTATGCTTTGCAGGGAAGGTGAAAATTCGGGTGTCCCAGAACCTGGGCTGGCAGCCTTTGGGACAGGTGATGACCATTACGGCCATTGACGGGGACAAGGTGATTCGTGAACTGAACGGCCTGCCTGCTTTTCAGGTGTATGAGAAATATCTGAAAATGAAGAAATCCGATTTTGGCGGGCAGCAGCTGATTTCCTTCCCTTTGATTCTTATGAGAAAGGGCTGCATGCTGGCCAGGCTTCCGGCGGCCTGCAGGGATGACGGGAGCCTCATAATGACAGCCAGCTGCTTTGAAGGGGAAAAGGTAAGGCTGGCCTACGGGGATCCCAATGAAATCATCGCCCGCTGCCAGGAGAACACGAAACAGCTCCGGACTTTTGCACCGGAGGGAATCCTTATTTTTTCCTGCATTACCAGGCGTCTTTTCCTGAAGGAAGATACGAACCAGGTGCTGGCGCCCTATGGAGCCCTGGCGCCTGTATGCGGCGGCTATTCCCATGGCGAAATCAGCCGCTCCGGCGGCAGGACATCGGCCCTCAACATGACCCTGGTGGCTGCTGCTTTCAGGGAAAAAGAGGAAAACGGGATGAGGCAGGAAGAAAAGTCATCGGAAGGCATCGTTTTCCATACGGAAACCATGACCACCATACAGCGGCTGGCCTCCTTCATAGCCAGGTCTACGGAAGAACTGGAGCAGGCAAACCGCCGTCTGGAGGAAGTGAATCGGAAACTGGTCTACGTGGCGACCCATGACGGCCTTACGGGCCTTCTGAACCGGGGCCGTGTGGAATCCATCCTTCACGAACTCACCGATGACAGGCAGAAGAATCACCATGTATTTACAGCCATTATGGTGGATCTTGACAATTTCAAAGGAATCAATGATGAATTTGGCCATGGCGCAGGTGACAGGGTACTGCAGGAGGTGGCAGGCGTGTTTTCCAAAAAATCACCGCCCAATGCCTACATAGGCCGGTGGGGTGGCGATGAATTCGTTATCCTTCTTCCTAGAATGGAGGAAGAGGAAGCCGCCGCTCTGGCAGAAACCCTGCGGAAAACCATAGAGGAAAGAGTGGCCTGTCCTGATAAAAACTCCATATCCGCCAGCCTGGGCGTCACCCAGGCCAGGGAAGGAGAGACCTTCGAATCCTTCTACCATAAAATGGACAGCGCCCTCTACCAGGCCAAATTCCGCGGAAAGAATACCATTTTCCTCATGTAAAAAATCCGTCATCCCTTTGGGTGACGGATTTTTGAGTGGGAGTTTTTGGGACCTGGGATAGTTTAGTGGGCTGGTTGGAATCACTAACGGCACTTTGACACATTCGCGTTCCTGTCATTTCGAGCGCAGTGAAGCGGAGTCGAGAAATCTCCCTGCACAATGCTTAATATCGGTTATGCCCAGCAGCGGCTCCTTCCCGCAGGGCAGGTATTTACTACCGATTGTCTCATACGCTTCGAGTACTGAGATTCTTCGCTGGCGCTCAGAATGACACGCAGGGCGGGAAGGGGGGACGCTAAGCGGCATTTATATTCATCGCCCGCAGGGCGATACCACAACCCTCGGGCCATAGGCCCGTCAAACCTGAGAACCCTCCGGCCTTTAGGCCGGTCAATCTTAAGAACCCTTTGTACCTTCTGAACCCTTCAGCGCTTGAAGGGCGCTGAACCTCATTTCCCCTCATACAGGGGATTCACCAGGCGGATAATCCATTTTTCTCCGCCGGTGAATTTGCTGTTATATTTCCGGGCGGTGTCTTCATACCGCTTCTTCAGGTCTTTCACCGTTTCTTCCAGGGTGGTAATGGTTTTGACTGCGGTGTCGGAGCGCATGTCCTTTCCGCACACCGGGCAGAGGGGCGGGTGGATGAAGTCCCGGTTCACCCTGGATTTGCAGTGGGGGCAGGAAACGAAAGCGGCGGTAAATTTCTTCTCATTCTGCGCGCTGGTGTAGGTGGCAAGTCTTTCTTCCTTTTCATGGAGACGCTTTTTCAGGGAAACCATTTTAGGGGAAGGGGCGATGCCGATTTTGTATTTAACGGCGTAGGAGGTGGGAACGGCTTTCAGATATTCCATGGCCTGGGTGCGGGTGTTGCAGATTTTTTCCTTAAAGAAAAGGCCTTTGAAAACCTTATTGGCTTCCCTTTTGCCGAATCCCTCTTTCAGCATGTCCTCTTTCATGGTGTCCTTCATCCACTGGGAGGGCTTTGTGAGGTCAAATTCCCAGATTTTCTCTTTCCATGCATGGGTGGCTGCTGCTTCTGCAGGGCGCATGGGGGAAGCGGCTTTGGGAATTTCTTTCTTTTTCGCCGGAGCCATATCGGTTTGGGAGAAGAGGCTTTCTTCTTCCATTTCTATTTTTCTTTTCATGGGGTCTCCTTACCTTCGATTTCGTGAATTTTTGTTCTTATACACTATAACCCATATGGCTCCATTCATCAACCGGAGCCAGGCGCCGGGGAGAAAGAAAAAGCCCCTTTTTCGCAAAAGGGTCTTTAAAAAGTTATTTCTTTTCCACCTTGACCTGGGCGGAGACAAGCAGGGTGAAGATGCCGGTGCCGCCGATGATATTTCCAAGGCCGGTGGGAATCAGGAATCGGAAGAAATAGTCGTAAACCGAAGAATCACCCATGAGCACTGCGTAGGCTGCTTCTCCGGAGCCTACCACCACATGGGCGAAACCGCCGATGGCGATGAAGTAGGTGAAGGTGAAGATGGTGAAGAAGGAAAAGCCTCGGGACATGGGAATCATCCAGACCACTGCGGCAATGAGCATGCCCGCGGGAATCCCTTTGAAAATATTTTCCAGGGGAGTGGGGGTCATGATGTGGTGGGCGGTGGAGAGAAGGAAGGATGTGATTTCCGGCGATGCAAAACAGGAGGAGGTCATGAAGAGGGCAGAAAGCAGGGTACCGGCCATATTGGAAAGAAGGACGATGGCCCATAGCCGCCCTATACGAAGGAGGGTTTTCCAGGAAGGGCTTTCAAAGAAGGGAATCACGGTGGTAATGGTATTTTCCGTGAAAAGCTGAAGCCTTCCCAGAATGACGATGAGGAAGCCGGTGGTGTATCCGATGCCGCTGATGGCATCGGTCCAGGCGGTATGGCCGGCGTACATGGCAAGGACGGCGCGGAAATAGAAGGAGAAGGAAATCATAAGTCCTGCGGCCAGGGCGGAGAAAATGAGGGGCACCGTGGCCCGGTCCAGTTCCTTTTCTCCATCGTGGCGGATGATTTCAAAAATCAGGGAGGAGGACAGTTTCTCATATTCCTCCACAATTACCTTTGTTTTGGACTGTTTCATTTCTTCCTCGAAGGAAGCAGGGGTTTCTTTCATGGGGACTCCTTTTCAAAATAAAAGGCAGGAAGCGTGAGCTCCCTGTCTGTGCTTATCTTTCCGGCGGAAGGCCGGCGTATTCTCTGGCGAAGTCGGAGAAGTTGTCGATAATGTATTTCTTCAGCATTTCTGCCGGCGGAGACAGTTTTTCCCCTTTCTTCCAGGACAGGCTGATATAGCGCTGGCAGTTCGGGGAGGCGATGGGTACCAGGGCCACATGGTCGCCGCCTACGCCGTGCCAGGTGATGCGGGGAGCGAAGGATACGCCCAGGCCTGCCCGGATGAATTCCCGGACTGTCATGGGACTGTCGCTTTCCAGTACCACGTGGGGGATGAAGCCCGCCATGCGGCAGTAGAAATCGGTGATGGTACGAAGGCTGGCGCCGGCTTCCAGGGAAATGAATCCTGCCTTTTCAAATTCATCCAGATTGACGGAGGATTTCCGGGCGTGGGGATCCGTGTCCGGCATGGCCAGCATAATATCTTCCTTCAGCAGGGTGACGGAGTGGTCGTTTTCGATGGGGTTGATGGAAGAGGACAGGAACAGATCCACATGGTTCTGGCTCTGCTGCCCCGGCTTATTGTGCTGCTGGAGGATTTCAAAGCGGATATCCGGATGTTCCTGGCGGAAGCGAGTCAGGAAGGACGGAATAATCATGGAGGCTGCAAAGAGAGAAATGGTAACGGTCAGCTTCTGGGCTTCCTTGGTGTCCGCCAGTTCTTTCTGAGCACCGTGCAGTTCCTGCATAATGCGGTTCGTGTGGCGGAGAAGGATTTCGCCGTACTTGGTGAGTACGATATTGCGTCCGCTTCTTGAAAAAAGAGGCACACCCAGTTCGGTTTCCAGCACCTTGATGGTGTGGGAAAGGGAAGGCTGGGAAATGTGAAGGGCTTCTGCGGCCCGGGTCAGATGCTGCAGCTCGGCTGTTTTCTGGAAATAGCTCAAAGCGAGGAGCGTTAATTTCATGGTATCCCCCTCAGTTCCAATATTGGAATATAAATGAAATAACATAGATACTTCTATTCAATTATACACTCTACTCTATTAATAATCAATCAATCGAAAATATCATGCATTAGAAATTAGCGATACATTGAATTAATTCATTCTATCAAAAATGTAAAAGTATAGATTTTGTGGGATTTCATTGCAGGGAAAGGAATTATCATGGACTATCTATAAAAATATTCTATAAAAAGACAGGGATGCTCTGAAGACAGCAGGACGCCTCTGATTTTACCATTGACAGAAGGGGCGGTTAGTGTGAAAATGTATCATATGGATTTTAAATAAAGGAGAAATGCAAATGGAATTTTTTATTGATACCGCTGATGTAGAAGCCATCCGCAAAGCCAATGACATGGGATTTATTTCCGGTGTAACCACCAATCCTTCCCTGATTGCCAAGGAAGGAAAGGATTTCCATGCCACCATTAAGGAAATCGCCTCCATTGTGGACGGCCCTATTTCCGCAGAAGTACTGGCTGATGATGCGGAAGGCATGATTGAAGAAGGAAAGGTGCTGGCCGGCCTGGATCCCCACGTAGTGGTAAAGATCCCCATGACCCCGGAAGGCATGAAAGCTGTAAAGGGCCTGAAGAAACTGGGCATCCGCACCAATGTGACCCTTGTATTTTCCGCCAACCAGGCACTGCTGGCTGCCCGGGCAGGCGCTTCCTTTGTAAGCCCCTTCGTAGGCCGTATTGATGATATTGGCTGGGATGGCATCGAACTCATCCGGACCATTTCTGAAATTTTTGAACTGCACGGCATTGAAACGAAAATCATTGCCGCTTCCATCCGGAAGCCCCAGCACATTATGCAGTGTGCCTTGGCCGGCGCCGACATTGCCACCGTTCCTTTCCAGGTACTCATGGATGCCATGAAACATCCGCTCACTGACAACGGCATTGCCAGATTCAAGGCAGACTGGGCCAAAGCCAACATGAAATAAGCATAGCAAAAGAAATGACCGTCCCTCATGCAGGGAAGGTCATTTTTTATATCTCTGGGCAGGCATCATAGGCAGTAAACATTTCATTTTTCAAAGGGCCCTACTATAATGAATATATAAAAATCCGTAACATGGCGGCCTGCTGCAGAGGAAGCAGGCTGCAGGGGGTAAAATGAGACATATTGATTTCACAACCGGTCCTGTTTTTAAGAAAATCCTGCTGTTTTCCCTGCCCCTTATGGCGGGCAATGTATTCCAGCAGCTCTATAACGTGGTGGATACGCTGGTGGTGGGGAAATTTTTAGGAGAAGCGCCCCTGGCGGCGGTGGGGAGCGCCTACACCCTCATGATTTTCCTTACATCCATATTAATAGGCCTTTCCATGGGTTCCGGCGTTTACTTTTCCTTCTGCTTCGGAAGAAAAAACTATGACCGCATGAAGCAGTCCATTTTCATTTCCTTCCTGTCCATCGGACTTCTGACTATCATCATGAATGGCGCTGTCTATATTCTTCTGGACGGCCTCATATCCTTCATGCAGGTACCATCTGAGGTCATTCCCTATATCCGGGACTATTTGTGGTGGATATTTTCGGGACTTCTGGCAGTATTTCTCTATAATTTCGGCGCCGCCCTTCTTCGGGCGGTGGGAGATTCGGTGACGCCCCTTCTTTTCCTCATCGTTTCATCCCTCTTGAATGTGGCATTGGACATTCTTTTCGTGGTGTACCTGGAATGGGGCGTGGCCGGTGCGGCAGAGGCTACCGTCATTTCCCAGTATGTTTCAGGCGTTGGCATTTTCCTTTACTGTTTTCTCTTCCGGAAAGATTTCCATATTTCCAGGAAGGACATGGTGTGGGACAGGCAGGTCTTCCGGGACATGTCGGAGCTTTCCCTTTTGACCAGCCTGCAGCAGAGTATCATGAATTTCGGCATCCTTCTGGTGCAGGGGCTGGTGAACAGCTTCGGCACCACCGTCATGGCCGCCTTTGCAGCGGGCGTGAAAATCGACACCATTGCCTATTCGCCCCTCCAGGATTTCGGCAATGCCTTTTCCACCTATGTGGCCCAGAACTACGGCGCAGGAAATAGGAAACGAATCCGCCAGGGCATCATTACCGCAGGAAAGATGATTCTTCTTTTCTCCCTTCTTGCCAGTGCTGTCGTATCTTTTCTGGCACCCACCCTTATGGGCTTCTTCGTACCGGAAACGGCGGCGGAGGTCATTGCCGTGGGGGCCCACTATCTTCGCATTGAAGGCAGCTGCTACCTGGGCATCGGTATCCTTTTCATGCTCTACGGCTTCTACCGTGCCATCAAACGGGCCGGCATGAGCGTCATTCTTACCATCCTCTCCCTGGGCACTCGGGTAGTACTGGCCTACTTCCTTTCCTCCATCCCGGACATCGGCGTCACAGGTATCTGGCTATCCATCCCCATCGGCTGGGCCCTGGCAGACGGGTATGGTATCATAAAGGGGTACAGGTTAGTGGGCTAGTGAGCTAGTGAGCTGGTGGGCTGGTGAGCTGGTGAGACAGTGGGACAGTGGAACGGCTGTTGGTTGCCAGCTGTCGGCTATCCGCTGTCCGTTGGCCGCTTTGCTTCTTCATTATCCTTAGAATGACGATGAAGGTAAGTACGTAACGCTGACTTCATAATCATCGCCTGCCTTTGGCGGCGATACCACAACCTTCACAGCTGCAGTCTGTGTCAAACCTGAGAACCTTCCCTTTTAAACCCGGCGGCAAAGCCGCCTTATCTCCAAGGAGGTATCCTATGAAAAAGAAAATCATTTCTGCCATGACGAAGAAGGAACGAATCCAGGCGGCCATTCATGGAGACGCCGTGGACCATGTGCCCTATTCCCTGTGGACCCATCTGCCCGGAATTGATCTGGATCCTGCACGCAATGCAGAGCATACCTACGATTTCTATAAAAAATATGATGTGGATATTCTGAAAACCATGAATAACGGCATGTACAGCGTAGAAGATTTCGGCGTTACCACCGATTTCAGCGACATTGCCAAAGGGGGCGTGGCCAAAATCACCGATACGCCGGTGAAGGAGCCGGAGGACTGGCTGAAGGTCAAGCCCGTTTCCGTCAATGCCGGCGCCCTGGCCAGGGAGCAGAAGTACCTGAAGCTTCTTCTGAACAAAACGAAGGGAGAAGTGCCGGTGGTATTTACGGTGTTCAGCCCCCTGACCACGGCCAATAAGCTCTGCCCTTCCATGATGGAGCACATCCGGATGGGCCATGGAGATAAAGTTAAAGAAGGGCTGAAAGCCATTACGGAAACCACCTGCGCCCTGGTGCAGCGGGTCATCGAACTGGGGGCTGACGGCATTTTCTTTGCCACCCAGCTTTCCTCCTACGATTTGACGGAAGAATCCTTCTACCGGGAGTACGGCATGCCCTATGACCTGGCAGTGCTCTCCGCCTCCTCCGGCTGGTGCAATGTGCTCCATGCCCATGGAAAAAATATTATGTTCCCCCTCCTCCGAAAATATCCGGTGCAGATTTTTAACTGGCACGCCTGGGAATCCCTGCCGGAAATCGGAGAAGCACAGCTTTTGACCGGCAAGTGCATTATGGCAGGCCTGGAGCGGATGGATATTACGAATCATCGTAAAAATGAAATCGAAAGGGAAATCTATGAAACCCTGAAACAGACCGGCGGCAGAAAAGTCATCCTCTCCCCGGGCTGCGTCATCCGCTACCCCCTGGACGAAGAAATGCTTTCCTTTGTGAGAAAGGCAAAGGAAGAAATAGAGGGGAAGATGAAATAGTGGGATAGTGTACTAGATAATATGAAGTGACCTCACATTTGTAGCATCGTGGATTTACCT
>NZ_CALGPS010000170.1 GCF_937959425.1 uncultured Dialister sp. | reverse complement strand
CAATCGGCGCGCTTAGTTTTTGAAAAGCTGGTCTTGACAACGGGCCCACTATACAGCTAAAAAAAGGGGCGCGCCTGGCGGCGCGGGTTGTGTAAAAGGGTTGTGTTCGCTTCCGCCCAGGGGGCAGGGAAAGAGGTTCTTAGGATTGACCGGCCTTTGGCCGGAGGGTTCTTAAGTTTGACGGCCTTTCAGGCCGAGGGTTGTGGTGGCGGCTTCGCCGCAATTTTTAAAGGGGCGATGAGTTTTATCATGCCGCCACATGCTTTGATGCATGGAGAACCTTTTGGCTGCTCCCTCATAGGGTGCCCGCTTGGAAGCGTTCCCTTGGCCCTCATTGGGTAAGGCAAGGGTGGTTAAGGTTTCCCTTTTCCCCATGAAAAAAAGCTGAGAAAAAATGATTGAACATTTTTTTCTCAGCTTTTTTGACTGCCTGTTACGGCAGACCATCGGTCATGAGATGGTGATAATGCTGCTGAATCTTTCTGGTTACCGTGCCCGGTTTGCCATCGCCGATGGGCTTTCCGTCGATGGAGAGCACCGGCACGATGCCGTCCTGGCTGTTGGTGAGGAAGACTTCTTCCGCATCCATCATGTTGTCCAGCCGCACCGGTTCCGCGCCGTCATCAATGGAGGTGACGCCGGCGGTGGGGGCTACGCGGGAGAGGACCAGGGAGCGGGTGATACCGGGAATCATGAATTCATTCTTCGCCGGAGTCCAGATGACGCCTGCCTTGACGATGCACACATTGGAGTGGCTGGCTTCGGTGAGAAGGCCGTCTTTGATGAAAATGGCGTCGTAGGCGCCTTTTTTCTGCGCCTCTGCCCGGGCCATCATATTGTCCAGCTGGTTCAGGGAGAGGATATCGCAGTGATGGCCGCGGTCATCGTTCATGGTAATGCACTTTACGCCGTCCTGCACTTTGGCAATGCTGTCCAGGTTAATGGGCTTTGCATAAACCAGCACGTTGGGGCGGAGGGCGTTTCTGGAGGGGATGGTGAAGTCATGGTCGCCGCTGCCGCGGGTAACGATGATTTTCACATAGCCTTCAGTAACTCCCGTTTCTTCGATAACCACTTCCACGATTTCCGTAAATTCATCGGGCGCCGTCACCGGGCGGATGCCCAGAAGCCGCATGGAGCGGTACAGACGGTCCACATGATAGGAAAGGGCAAAGGGATGTCCCCGGAATACCCGGATCCATTCGTAGCAGCCGTCGCCAAACTGCAGGCCTCTGTCGTCAGCACTGATGATTTTGCTGAAATCATAGTAGAAATTGTGATTGTAGTAGATGGTAGTTTTTGCTTCTGCCATACCGTTCACCTCCGCAAGGGAAATAAGACTGCATTTCTTCACATATTATAACATATTAAGAGTGTTTTTCTTCCTTAAGCGCTTTGATTCTGGAAATCAGGAGGGGCATGAACTGTTTCAGGTCTGCCACCACCGCATAGTCCGCCATTTCCATAATCGGCGCCTTGGCATCTTTGTTCACCGCAATGATAATGTCCGCGTTCACGGCGCACATATGCTGCATGGCGCCGGAAATGCCCAGGGCAAAGTATACTTTCGGAGCAATGCCCTTGCCGGTCTGTCCGATCTGTCGGCTGTGAGGTTCCCAGCCCAGTTCGGAAATAGGGCGGCTGCAGCCTACCGCAGCGCCCAGAAGGTCAGCCAGTTCGTGCACCTGTTTCCATTCTTCACGGCTGTGGAATCCACGGCCGCCGGCCACCACGATTTTCGCCGTTTCCATAGGATTTTCATCCTCTTCTCCGGCAATGATTTCCTTCAGAATGGTCCCTAGATCCTTTTCCTCAAGGGATACGGATACTTCCTCCACTTCTCCGGTGCGGGATTTATCGGCCTTAGGATATTTGAAAATGCCGGGACGCACGGTGCCCACCTGGGGGCGGTAGAGAGGACTTACAATATCCGCCATAATATTGCCATCCATGGCGGGGCGGGACCAGATAACCAGGCCCTTTTCCTTATCGGCGGAAAGCTCCGTCACATCAGCGGTAACGCCGCACACCAGCTCCGCTGCCAAGCGGGGTGCCAGGTCTCTTCCGAAGGGAGTGGCAGCGATGATGATGGTATCCGCCTTTTTCTCCTTAAAGAAAGGAGCCAGTGCCTTCTGATAGGCCTTGCCGTCATAATGGGAAAGGAGGCTGTTTGTCAGTACATACACCTTATCCGCTCCCAGAGGGATAAGGGATGCTGCCTCCTCTTCCAGACGGTCGCCGATGAGGACGGCACACACCTTTTCACCCAGCTCATCTGCCAGCTTTCTGGCTTCGCCGGTGAGCTCGCCGGTCACCCTCTGGATCCTGCCGTCTACGAGAGCGCCAATTACATATATTCCTTTATATTCAGAGAAATCCATCATTGCCCTCCTATGCAAGATTCAGTTTCTTCAAGGCTGCGATGAGTTCATCAGCCGCATCTTCCGCCGTTTTTCCTTCAATGCGGAGATTTTCCTTCTTCGGCGGCACTACGGGCCGGACCTGCCTTACCTGGGTAGGAGATCCCTTCATGCCGATGCGTGCTGTATCCACATTGAGGTCGGCGGCGGTGAGATTTTTGATTTCCACTTCTTCCTTCTTCAGGATACCCTTAATGCTGGGATACCGGGGCTTGTTCAATTCTCCGGTGCAGGTAATAAGACCGGGAAGCTTCATTTCCAGTACTTCCCTGTTATCTCCCATCTGCCTTTCCACGTTGAGGAAGCCTTCCTTTTCACAGGAAATGCCAACCGCTGCGCTTACATCGGGAATCCCCAGGGCAGCAGCAATTTCCGGTCCCACCTGGGCCGTATTGCTGTCGATGGATTCCTGTCCGCACAAAATGAGGTCAAAGGGACCGATTTTTTCAATGGCCTTGGACAAAGTATAGCTGGTGGCCAGGGTATCGGCACCGCCGAAAGCGCGGTCCGTTACCAGGTAAGCCTCATCGGCCCCCATGGAAATGGCTTCCTTCAGCACCGCCGCTGCCTGAGGCGGTCCCATGGAAATCACCGTCACCGTACCGCCTGCCTGATCCCTCAAAGCAAAGGCAGCTTCCAAAGCGTTCCTGTCCATAGGATTCAGGATACTGTTTGCATTATTCCTCTTCAATCTTCCGGTAGCCGGATCCACTTCCATCTGGGAAGTATCCACCACCTGCTTCACACAAACCAGAAATTTCATAATAACCCCCTTAGAAACAACTGCAAGGCTTCATTCTTTAGAAGATTTTATCTATTTTAGTATATCATATAGGGGCCTTCCGCGGCATATTTATCTTTATAAACGGCGAGTGCCGAGGGGGCAAAAGGTTCTTAAGATTGATGGGCCTGCCGGCCCAAGGTTTCTTAAGTTTGATGGGCCCTTTGGGCCCAAGGGTTGTGGTATCGCCTCCGGCGATGAGTATATAGGTCACGAAGCGGCCTCCCCCTTATCCGGCTGCGCCGGACTTTCCCCCATTCGGGGGACAGAATGAACCCTCTCTATCTGCCGTTGAGTCAAAGGATAGCAGGCAGCCGCCTACACTGTCTCACTCTCCCGCGCCCCCTCTTACTTCCGTCCTTCCACGCAGGCATTGCCCAGAAGTCCTTTCAGCGCTTCTTCCGCTTCTTCGGAGAAGTCAAGGAAGAATTTCGGCACCATGCGGATTTCCTGTCTTGTCCTCTGGATATGGAGGAATACCGGCGTGTCTCCGTGGTATTTCAGAAGGATACGGCCCAGGGCATCGCTGACCATGTTGTTTTCATGCCTTTCATCCACATAGAGGTGGACAGCCGCCACCGGCGGGCGGACGGTTTTATGGAAGGTGGACAGGGGGATAATGTCATCGGCCAGGATTTTCACTTCTCTTTCGTTGGACTGCACCCGGCCGCGGACGCAGACGGCGGCGTCCTCGGTAAGGATGGGCCTTACCTTTTCCCACACCGACGGGAATACCACTGCTTCCAGCTCACCGTCATAGTCTTCCACGGTCACATAGCCCATGGGGGCCCCTTTCTTTGTCATGGTGCCCTTCACATGGGCCACGGTGCCGCCGATGGTGACGGTGCGGCCGTCGTAGCGGGCACTTTCTGCATTCAGCTGGTAAATAGGCGTGCAGTGGGCCATCTGTTTTTTATAGGCATCCAGGGGATGGCCGCTGACGTAGAAACCCAAGAGCTTTCTTTCCCATTCGATTTTTTCATTCTGCGGCATATCCGGCAGCGGCGGATAGACAATGGTTTTGGCACTGTCCATATCGCCGAAAAGGCTCATCTGCCCCGATTCCCGGTCTTCCCTTACGGACTGGGCATTGCTGATGGCCTCCGGCAGCACCGCAAGAAGCTGGGAGCGGTTATGGCCCAGGGAGTCCAGGGCACCGCAGCGGATGAGGCTTTCGCAGGCCCGGCTGTTCAGTCCCCGGCTGTCCACCCTTTCCAGAAAATCGCTGATATCCCGGAAGGGTCCTCCTTTTCTTCTGGCCTCGATAATGCCTTCCACCGCATTTTCCCCTACATTCTGGATGCCGTCCAGACCGAAGAGGATTTTATTTCCTTTCACCGAGAAATAGGCATCAGACAGATTCACATCCGGAGCGGCGATTTCCACCCCCGCCCTTCTTGTATCGGAAATATAGCGGCTCACCTTGTCCCTGTCGCCAATGTAGCAGGTCATCATGGCCGCCATGAATTCGGGGCGGAAATGGGCTTTGAGGTATGCCGTCTGCCAGGCAATCCAGCCGTAGCACACGCTGTGGGATTTGTTGAAACCGTAGCCTGCAAAGTGGACCATGAGGTCGAACACGTAATTGGCGGTCTTCTCATCCACTCCGTTCTTCACGGCTCCTTCCACGAAGGTATCCCTGTTCTTCTGCAGGATTTCCGGTTCCTTGTGTCCCATGGCACGGCGGAGCATATCTGCCTGGCCCAGGCTGAATCCCCCCATGACGGAGGCAATCTGCATGACCTGTTCCTGGTAAAGGATGACGCCGTAGGTTTCCTTCAGAATCGGTTCCAGAGATGGATGGGGATATTCCACCGGGATTTCCCCGTGCTTTCTCTTGATGAAATCTTCCGCCATGCCGCTTCCCAGCGGGCCCGGCCGGTAGAGGGCCACCATGGGGATAAGATCCTCGAACCGGTCCGGATGGAGCTTCATGAGAAGGGAGGTGAAGCCGGAGGATTCGGACTGGAACACGCCGATGGTATCCCCCTCGCAGAGCATGCGGCAGGTGGCTTCGTCTTTATCAGGGATATGGTTGATATCCAGCTTGATGCCCCGGTTCTTCTCGATCATTTCCAGGGCATCATGAATGACTGTCAGATTTCGAAGACCCAGAAGGTCCATTTTCAGGAGGCCCAGCTGCTCCACCTGATCCTTTTCATACTGGGTCTGGATGAAATTATCCTGGGTGAGCTGGATGGGCACATAGTCGTCTACAGGGTTGGAGCAGATCACCACGCCGGCAGCATGGGTGCCGGAATTTCTTGAAAGCCCCTCCAGATCCAGGCAGTGGTCGATAAGGCTGTGCACCTGGGGATTGGACTCATAAAGGTCCTTGAATTCCCGGGAGCCGTCCAGCGTCTTCTTCAGCGTCACCCCGGGGCCGGAGGGTACCATTTTGGCAATCTTATCCACATCCCGAAGGGGCATATTGGTCACCCGTCCCACGTCCCGGATGACAGCCCGGGCAGCCAGGGTGCCGAAAGTAATAATCTGGGCCACCTGATCCTTTCCGTACTTCCGGGCCAGGTAATCAATCACTTCTCCCCGCCGCCGGTAGCAGAGATCCGTATCAATATCCGGCATGGACACACGCTCCGGATTCAGGAAACGTTCAAAAAGGAGGTCAAAGCGCAGGGGATCGATTTCCGTAATATGAAGAAGATAGGCCACGATACTCCCTGCCGCACTGCCGCGGCCCGGCCCGATGGGAATGCCGTGGGATTTGGCATAATGGATGAAATCCATGACGATGAGGAAATAGTCGGAAAAGCCCATGTGCTCGATAACGCCCAGCTCGTAATCCATGCGCTCCTTCTCCTTCCCCGTAGGATGGGGATAGCGCTCCGGCAGTGCCTTCTCGCAGAGCTTCCGCAGATAGGACTTGGACGTCTCTCCCTCAGGCACATCAAAGGATGGCAGCTTGTGCTCCCCGAAGGTCAGGGTCACATGACAGCGGTCTGCAATCTTCTTTGTATTCTCAATGGCACCGGGATACTCTCCCAGAATGGCCTCCATTTCCGCCCCGCTCTTGCAGTAGAACTCGTTGTTGGCAAAATGGAAATGGTAAGGGTCGTCCAGCGTTTTTCCTGTGGAAATGCAGAGCTTGATTTCCTGGCTTCCTGCATCCTCCTTCTTCGTATAGTGGAAATCGTTGGTAGCCACCAGCCCCAGGCCGTACTCCTTCGCCAGCGCCGCCAGAGCAGGACGCACCGCCGCTTCTTCCGGAAGGCCGTGATTTTGGAGCTCGATGAAATAATTGTCCTTCCCGAAGGTGTCGATGTAAAACTGAATCACCTTCCGGGCCTTCTCCATATCATGATTCAGGATGGCCTGGGGAAGCTCGCCCCCCACGCAGGCGGACATGGCAATCAGCCCCTTATGATACTTCACAAGGAGATCATGATCCGCCCGAGGCTTGAAATAATACCCCTCCGTCCAGGACTTGGAGCAGATTTTGATAAGGTTCTGGTAACCCTCATTATTTTCCGCCAGAAGAATCAGATGGGCCAGCTTCTCCTTCTCGCCCCCCGCCCTCTTCTCAAACCGGCTTCCCCGGGTAATATACACCTCACAGCCGATAATGGGCTTGATTCCCTGGGCCATGCACTCCTTGTACAGATACACCGCTCCGTACATGACGCCATGATCCGTGATGGCCAGCGCCGTCTGCCCCATATCCTTCACATGGGACACCAGCTCCTTAATGCGGCAGGTGCCGTCAAATAAACTGTATTCCGTATGCACATGAAGATGAACGAATGGATCCATTGTTCCTCCTGAAATCATTGAAAAAGGTTTTTGTTTTATTGTATCACACAGGGCGGGGAAAAGATTCTTTAGATTGACACAGTCTCCGGCAATGAAATTTATACCCCTGCCATTTAGTGATACTGTTAGAAAGCCTTGAACTGAAAAGACGTCCCTTTTATTCCTATATAAAACTATTATAGGCTTCATATATCTTGAAATATAAAATGAAGGACACGAAAAAAGCTCTGCCATTGCTGACAGAGCTTTTTCTCTTTGTGGCGGAGAGAGGGGGATTCGAACCCCCGTGACGGTATTCGCCGTCAACATGATTTCCAATCATGCACCTTAAACCGCTCGGACACCTCTCCATGCTGCTTATTCCCTGGCCTTGCGGCCAGCGCCTTGTTGTTTTCATCAGTGGTTGACTGACTTATGTAGTATACCAATCGAGGCGGTATATGTCAAGCGATTTTTCGAAATTTTTTCAAAATTATTTTTCCCCTTTGCCGGAGAGGGGAAGTTTCCTGTGGTGGTGACACACCATGCCACCATGACGGATGGGAAACTTTTCGCAAATGGGTTCCTATGGATATGACACGCCATCCCCCCATGCCGGACAGGAAACTTTTCGCAAATAGTTTCCTATGGATGTGACACGCCATTCCCCCATGCCGGGCAGGAAACTTTGCACTAATAGTTTCCTATGGATGTGACACACCATCCCCCATGCCGGACAGGAAACTTCATAGCATAAAAAGAGCCATGAAGCAATGATTGCCATTTCTTCATGACTCTTTTTGTACTTATGCTTTTTCCGCAGAGCCGGCTCCATGGCCCTGACGCAGGTTGCGGCGCCATGCGTAGAGGCCGTAGTAGAGGAAGGCACAGGCTGCGGAACCTACGCCGACCAGGGAGTAAATGCCCGAAAATCCCAGGGGGCCTTTGAAGGCGCCGAGGATGTAGGGGCCTACGCCCAGTCCCAGATCCAGCATGACGAAGTAGGTGGATACGGCCACGCCGATGCGGACTTCGTCCACCAGTTTCACACAGATGGCCTGTCCGTTGGACATGAAGGTGCCGTAGCCCAGGCCGACGAAGACGCCGGCCAGGAGCATTTCCCAGCTTCTGGTGGTAACAGACAGGATGAGGAGGCCTGCAGCCAGGCAGAGGAAGGTGGGATACATGACGAAGTCTTCGCCCTTCTTATCAAACATGACACCGGCCATCGGACGGATGAAGGTGACAGAAAGGGCATATACCACGAAGAACAGGGTGCCTGCGGTCATGAGGTGGAGTTCTGCCGCATAGGTGGCAAGGAAGCTCAGTACGCTGGAATAGCAGAGGGCTACGAAGAAGCCTACGATGGAAATGCCCATTACCTTGGGTTCCAGGAAACTGGAAAGGCTGATTTCCTTCAGCTCCGCCCTGTGCTCTTCAGTGATTTTCATTTCATCCACTTTCATGATGAAGGCGGCAGCCAGGCAGGCCAGTACCATGACCACGGAGAAGAGGATGATCATGTTAAAGGAGAGGAACTGCTGCATAATCATGCCGATGAAGGGGCCGATGGCAGCTGCCAGGCTCATGCTGAGGGCATAGTAGTTGATGCCTTCGCCCCGCCGCTCTGCGGGAATCATGGCAGATACGATAGTACTGGTGGCGGTGGAGGCAATGCCGTAGCCCACGCCGTTCAGAAAGCGTACGGCGTACATAATGGGGAGGGTGTTGGCTGAAAAATACATGCAGGTGGTCACCAGGTAGAAGAGGATGCCGGCGTAAAGCATTCTTTTACGGCCGTAGATTTCCACAGACCGGCCGGCCACCAGCCGGGCCGCCAGGGTGCCAAGCACGAAGATGCCCGCTGCCAGGCCTGCTTCGCTGACGGTGGCATGAAGGGAATGGATGGCCTCAGATGCGATGATGACCACCAGCATATAGTAAATAATGTAAATAAGGAAATTAACAAGGGTGTCCAGGATGAACCCCCGGGTCCACAGACGTGGTTTGACTGCCATAATAAAAAATCAACCTCTTTCTATGCAGTACTGACGGGACCTTACGTACGGTCCTTTTTGAAATACGGACACCATTATACCTTTTCCCTCCTGCCTTGTATAACAGATAAAAAAGATGGGTGTTATCGTAAAAAACGATAACACCCATTGAACATCAGTTTTTTGAATCAGTCATTGTACGGAAAGCTCAATCAGCAATACAGCTGACACTCCCATGGTTATTTCCTGCCGCAAACAGGATAGAGGGAGATCTCTCGACTCAGAGTTTCATGGCAGTCCGGACACCCTTTCTGCCATACCGGCATGCAGACCCGCTCGAGATGACGAAGCGGCAGACAGCTGATCATCATTCAAAAGGGAACAAACCGCGCCATAACCGCCACATTCCACGGTCATTTCGAAGGCCTGTTATGGCGGATGTGCTTTCCCGGGAAGCTGGCCAGCACCTGGTCCACATAGGCCTGGATCAGGCGGATTTTAGGATGATTTCTCCGATAGATAAGGTAGCATTCCGCTTCCAGGGGAATTTCCAGCTCATGAAGCCCCCTGTGGCAGCCCAGGGCCGTAAGCAGCCGGTCCGGCAGAAGGGCACCGGCCTTATTCTCCTGACAGTAGTGAATGATGGCATAGGGAGAAGAGAGCCGGGCGGACACCTGGGGCTTCAGGGCAGCGTCCCTGAAATAGCGGACATAAATCTGGTTCATATAGTAGGTGGTGGGATAGAGCACCAGGGGCTCTGAAAGAATCTGCTCTACGGTAAGGGGCTTTTTCCCCATGTCCATCAAGGGGCCGTAGTACACCATATGATCCCGGCCGAAGGACACCACGTCGTATTCGTCCTTTCCCGCCCCATCAGGCAGGCTCTGCTCCACAAAGTAGGTGGAAACCACATCCAGCCTCCCTTCCGTCATGGCCTGGTGGATCTGGTAGGTGGGCATGTCATACACATTGAACCGGAGCTGCCGGTTCAGCCGCTGGAAATGGGCAATGTGCCTATTCATATGAATGTCCCCCAGGGAACGGAGGATTCCCACATTGAGCTCCACCGCCCCTTCCTCTGCAGCAGGACGGATGTCCTCTACAATTTCCCTTAGTCCCTCCATCCATTCCCGGATACGGGGCAGGAACCGCTCCCCTTCTTCGGTGAGATGGCTTCCTCTCCTGGATCTTTCAATCAGCTGCACCCCCAGGGTGCATTCCAGCCTTTTGATCTGGGCGCTGAAGGCGGACTGGGTAATATTCGCTTCCCTGGCAGCCCGGGCAAAATTCCCCACCCGGCCATATATGATAAAGCACTCCATCTGTGCAATGGTGGGCAGATTTTCCGACATAACTTTTCTCCATTTCCGGCAAAAATGATGAAATAAAAATTTTGCCTTTATCCTTTCAATACACCACTTCCACCAGGGTCAGTCCCTGGGGCGGCGCGGTGAAACCGGCCTCTGCGCGGTCTTTCGCCTCCAGAATGGCAGGGATTTCCTCAGCCCTTTTCTTACCCTCACCGATCTCCACCAAAGTGCCGGTGATGATACGAATCATATTCTGCAGGAAACCGTCGCCCCTGTAGTCAATGGCCAGCTCGCCGCCGGAAAGGGTAAGGGAAATATCACGAATGGTGCGGACAGAAGATTTCTTAAAGTGCTTATTTCCGCAGAAGGACATGAAATCATGGGTGCCCAGAAGAAGGGCGGTCCCCTTTTTCATGGCGTGCACATCCAGCACCTCCCCCAGCTGCCACACATAGCGCCGACGGAATACATCCTTCTCTGCACTTAAACGGATACAGTAGCGGTAGTGCTTCTCTCTGGCGGAAAAGCGGCTGTGGAATCTTTCGTCCATAATGGTAAGGCCGTGAATGGAAATATCATCGGGCAGAGCCCTGTTCCATGCATCCTCAAGCAATTTCAGGTCATACTCCTCCTGCAGATGGACATTGGCATACTGCCCTATGGCATGGACGCCGGCATCGGTCCTGCCGGCGCCGATTACCTGCCCCTTTACGCCGGTAATCTTCTCCAGCGTGTCTTCCAGCTTCCCCTGAATGGTCTCCCTTGTCCGCACCTGCCGCTGCCAGCCCTCATAGCGGCTTCCGTCATAAGAAACGGTAAATCCGTAATTCATCCCAATCCCTGCCTTTCCTTTTCTCTATTGTCTATTATAGCAAAAAGGCAAAAGGTTCTTAAGATTGACCGGCCTAAAGGCCGGAGGGTGGTGGATTGCCCTTCGGGCAATAAGTATATACCGCTTTTCGGCAGGCTCGCTGCGCTCGCCCCCCTTTGGTGCCTGCGGCACCACCTTTCCCCGCAAGCGGGGGCACTATGAATGCTAGCATTGTGCCACATGACTCCTCTTCTAACTTCCCTTTTTGTCTTTTCTCCTCATATGATATAATAAGACTGATTTCATGAGTATGTAACGGGAAAAGATGTGTCCCGGGAAAGTGAGTACCTATATGAAAAAAATGATGATTGCCCTGGGCGTGGCTGCTGCCATTGCTGCCGGTTCCATGACTGTTTCTGCTGAAAATTACTGGAAGTACAATGATACCATTTCTATCGACATGGATGAAACCAGGGTGAAGACCACCACCAACGGCCACGAAATCCTCCATTTCGTAGCCGTGGAAGCCATCGACGGCGGCACCTGCACCTACACCTATGCCTATGACCGCACGGCCGGCACCATCCAGGTAGTGGAAATGGAAAAGGAAACGAAGACCCTGCACTACACCAGCAATTTCACCCCCACTTCCATCAACACCAACAATCCGGTCATCCGTGCCCGCGCCCAGATGGCAGAGGCCGTATACCAGAGAAAGGTGAACCATAAGAAATAATGAACGTGGAAAAGCCTGAGACAACCGTTGAAGTGGGCGAAAACCTGATTCATTTCATCGCCCGCTCCCCCTCCGTATTTCATGCAGTCCACGGTGTGAAGGAAGCGCTCCTCTATTCCGGATTTACGGAAATCCGGGAGGAAGACCCCTGGCATATTGAAAAAGGCGGGAAATACGTGGTCACCCGGAACGGCAGCGCCCTCATCGCCTTTGCAGTGCCTGAAAGCGGGGCGGACTCCTTCCGCATCACCGCTTCCCATGCCGATTCTCCCTGCTTCAAGATCAAGGAAAATCCGGAAATCAAGGAAGGGCCCTATGTGAAGCTGAATGTGGAAGGCTATGGCGGCATGATCATGTCCACCTGGCTGGACCGCCCGCTCTCCGTGGCAGGACGGCTCATCGTCCGGGAAAACGGCCATCTGGCCCAGAAGCTGGCAGCCGTAGACGGCACCATGGTGGTCATTCCTTCCGTAGCCATCCACATGGACCGGAACGTAAACCACAAGAAGGACTGGAATGTACAGAAGGACCTTCTTCCCCTCTACGGCCTTGCCACGGAAAAGACCTCCTTTATGGACGTCATTGCCGCTTCCGCCAACGTGAAGACAGAAGATATTGTGGCCCATGACCTCTACCTTTACAGCCGGGTGCCCGGCACCATCTGGGGAGAAGAAAAGGAATTCATTTCCTCTCCGAAACTGGATGACCTGCAGTGCGCCTTTGCCACCTTCCGCGGATTCATGCGGGGCAGGAAGGAAAAGCATATTTCCGTGTATGCCCTCTTCGACAACGAGGAGGTGGGAAGCGGCACCGCCCAGGGCGCAGGCTCCCCCTTCCTTTCCAACGTGCTCACAAGGCTCGCCCTTTCCCTGGGCCTCACCTATGACGAAACCATGGCCATGATTGCAAGGAGCTTCATGATTTCCGCTGACAATGCCCACAGCGTCCACCCCAACCATCCGGAATATGCGGACCCCGTGAACCGGCCTGTCATCAACGGCGGCATCGTCATCAAGTACAATGCCCAGCAGCGCTACGCCACCGACGGTCTTTCGGCTGCCCGCTTCAAGGAACTGTGCCGGGACCTTTCCATTCCTGTGCAGACCTTCACTAACAGGAGCGATAACCCCGGCGGCTCTACCCTTGGAAATATTTCCAACACCAGGGTCTCCATGCCCACCGTAGACATCGGCCTTGCCCAGCTGGCCATGCACTCCTCCTACGAAACCGCAGGCACCCTGGACACCGCCTACCTGGTGAACGCGTCCATTCGATTCTTCGAATAAGAAAAACCTCCTTCGGGAGGTTTTTTGTTATTCCTGATTTTGATGATATAATGATGGAAATGAGGGCAGCTTCGCGGCCGGGGTTCAACGGGAAAGTTCTAAAGTTTGATGGGCCTATGGCCCAAGGGTTCTTAGGTTTGACGGGCCTGCGGCCCGAGGGTTGTGGATTGCCGCTTCGCGGCAATAAGTTTTTAAATGCCGCCTGTCGGCGGCGTCCCCATGAGCACAGAGTGTCATTTCGACTTGCGGCCTCGTACACCCTAGGGAAGCGCTGATTAAATCGTTATCGGATTTTATTCTTGAATTTTTATTCAATGCAAGGAATAAGTCGACGCGAATAGCCAGCTATTTAAGGAGACTTATGAGGACGATTGGATAAAAATGCATATGAAATTCGATTCTGCGAATTAATCAGTGCTTCACTAAGTCCCCTCAAGGGGCAAAGACGTTACGTGCTTGCCTACCCGCCCTTATCGTCATTTCGAACCGAAGGCGAAAAATACCGGTGCCTGCGGTAATTGAGGCAATCGGCATTAAGGAAGCGGACAGCGGAAAGCCGACAGCCGTCCCACCAACTCAATATTTCACCATTTCAAAGGAGGTTGTCCATGAAATTACGAATCGCACTGCTTCAAATGCATGTGGAAATGGGAAATCCCAAAGTGAATTTTTCTCATGCTAAAGAATTGATGGAACAGGCCATGGAGAAGAAGCCGGACATTCTGGTGCTTCCGGAAACATGGAATACGGGGTTCTTCCCGAAGGAGAATCTGTCTGGACTGGCCGATGAGGAGGGGGACGAGACCTGCCGTCTTCTTTCTTCCACCGCCAGCCGATTCGGAGTGAATATCGTTGGCGGCACCACGGCGGTGAAGGTGGGCCATGATATTTACAACCGTTCCTATGTGTTTGACCGGAAGGGACATATGGTTTCTTCTTTTGATAAAATGCACGGATTTTCCCTGTCCGGAGAGCCGGGGTATTTCCGCATGGGAGACCACCTTTCCCATTTCAAACTGGATACCATTTCCTGTTCCATGGCTGTGTGCTATGACATCCGCTTTCCTGAACTTATCCGTCGGGAAGCGCTGGCTGGAGTAGACCTTTTCTTTGTCCCCGCCGCCTGGCCCAAAATACGCAATCATCACTGGGTCACCCTGAACCGGGCCCGGGCTATTGAAAACCAGTTTTATCTGGCTGCAGTGAACCAGGCCGGGAAATCGGGAGACACGGAATACGCCGGCGAATCCCTTCTTCTTGACCCCTGGGGCGAGGATATCTGCCATCTGGAAGGAGAGGAGGAAATCGCCTTCGGCCGCATGGATACCGACGTCATCCAGGAAGTGCGGACCCGCATCAATGTTTTCCGCGACCGGCGCCCGGACTGGGACAAAGTAGAATAACATCCATTCGTAAGGAACGAGACCGGAGGATTTTACCATGAAGAGCCCAATACCTCCCGGGAAGAAGGGGCAGAACCTCATAGAATATGCCCTTCTCCTGGCCATCATCACTTCCATCGGTTTTTACATGTATGATCAGAGCGGCCCGGCGCCGTCCATTCGTACCGTTTTTAACCAGGCAGACAGTCTTTTGAAAACCGGCGCCCGCATTTCCTCTCCTGACTACAAGCCATTTCTTGGCGCTATCAGTTCCGCCATCAGAGAGGGTACCTGGTCCCTGAAGAAAAATGAATATATCCATTCCGGTACCAGGGCCGGAGGCGCCCTGGCGAAAAAGCTGGGCATTCCCTATGCAGAGGGTGATGCCTGGTCTCTGGGAAGACTGACAAATGAGAAGACAGACCTTTACGTCCTGGTTTATTATTCCGCTGCCGACAACGATAATTATCCTATTTCAAAAATCGAAACTGGATGGGACGTCTACGGCCCCGGTGATTCGAAACTGGCCTCCCACGGGAAATCCCTTCCCGTAGTTCATGTAACCAAGTATGGATTCAATCCGTCCACCGGAGAGGAAAGCAATGAGTATGTGCGAAGCTCCGCTGTCTTCGGATACGGTACCGTAGGCATGGTGGTAAAAGGGCCGGAAGGAAAAAATACAGTCCGCACATAACAGGGATAGACAGGAAAGGATTCATAGGATAAAATGATGAAATCATAAGGAAGAGGTGAATTTTATGGGCAGAAAAGGACAGCCATTCCGTGAAAAAGGGCAGAATCTCATCGAATACGCTCTTCTTCTGGCCATTATCGTGGGCATCGGTTTTCTGATTTACCAACAGGGCCTCATGGGTGATTCTATCCGCACCGTGTTTAACAATGCAGGAAATCTTATGGAAAATGGGGCGTCAAAAGATTCATCCAAAGAGGACGAAGAGCCCCTTTCCATTCCCGACCTCTTGGGCCGGGCCATTGCAGAAAAAAACAGCGGACTGGGTTCCCTTCTGAATACAGGCTCAACTTACTACGTCTATTCCGGCACCGCTGAAGGAAATCAGGTGGCCCGGAACCTCAACATTCCTTTCAGTGAGGGAGATGCCTGGTCTATCGGAAAGGTTTCGCAGGGGGCTGCCGATTATTATGTGCTTATCTATTATTCTGCTTCCAAAAGCGGCCCTCTTTCGGGCTATGCCAGCACCGATCCAAACTGGAGCTGGCGGGCCACCGGCAGCGGCGGATACGAATACCCCCGCAGCGGCAGTCATATCAGCGTACCAGTGGACTATTATGTGTATGATGCAGGAAACGGCAGCCAGAATGCGGGGCTGCGGCAGACCTATTACACTGGATCCACCGACTCTTCCGGCCAGGCCACCCTGGTGTATGCACCGGGCACAGGAAAAGAATATACCATCCGATAATCAAAAACGGCACTCCAAGGAGCGCCGTTTTTTTACTGTCAATTTTTCAGAAATGGTAATTCAGTCCCACGCCTACACCGCTTTCGTTATCCACGTCATCTCTGTCGTAGTAGGTATAGTTCACGTCGACATCAAAGGATGTGGGTACCAGGTCCAGCGTGAGTCCCGCCTTGTACTGCCTTTCTTCGCTGGATACGAGAAGCCCTGCATAGGCGTCCAGAGGGCCCAGCACATTGGCTTTTCCTTCAATCAGTCCGAACATTTTCGCATCCCGGTCATAGTAGTTCCGATTGCCGGCGCCTACATAGAAATGGCCTACCTTGTACTTGGCATATACGTCCGTTTCATTGCCCCGGTTGTTCCAGTGCCTGTATTCAGCTCCCACCGCCAGCTTGGGAATGGGCTTCACTTCGATGTGGGCACTGTGAATGCCGTCGGCAGCGCTATTGTAACCGTAGCCCGCTTCCGTATCCATAATGCCCCCAAAGGCACCGGCCATGCCTGTGCCTGCCAGAGCCAGAACGGCAGCCATGCATAAAATCTTTTTCATAGAGGTCCTCCTTTCCATACAATATCTATATATTTTTATTATATACTATAGAGCCTGAAAAATTAAGGGCTTTTAAGAAATTGATATCCTGCCCCATCGTCATTTCAAAATGAAGCGAATAACACAAGTGCTGCCCCGCCGCACCGTCATTTCGAGGGCCGCATAGCGGAGCCGAAAAATCTCACTCCTCTATGGTACAAGCTCCGCTGCGGCTGGGGATTTCTCGACTCAGAGTTTCAAAGGAGTATAAATACTTTCAGTCTCATTCCGGCCCGCCGCCCCACTCGAGATGACGCGGCGGCGGGCCCTAACTGTCATTTAGTTAAAAGTCCAAAAGTCATAGGAGAAAATAGGGCAGTAAAAAAGAACGGTTCCCCTCAGGAACCGTTCTTTTTTATTTCATGGTATCGGGCCTATTACTGCTGGCTCTTCTTTACGTTTGCGTTCTTATAGCGGGCCTGGCGGGAAAGGACCATCTTTCTCATGCGGATGCTCTTCGGTGTCACTTCCACCAGTTCGTCATCGTTGATCCATTCCAGTGCCGATTCCAGGGTGAACTTGCGGCATGGCGGCAGCTTGATGGCTTCGTCGGAGCCGGAAGCACGGGTGTTGGTGAGGTGCTTCTTCTTGCAGGGGTTCACGTCCATGTCCTGGTCTCTGGAGTTTTCGCCAACGATCATGCCTTCATAGACTTCGACGCCCGGTTCCAGGAAGAGTTCGCCTCTGTCCAGAATGGAGTTCAAGCCGTAGGCGGTGGTAACGCCTGCTTCGAAGGCTACCAGGGAGCCTCTGGTTCTTTCAGGAATGTCGCCCTTGTAGGGTGCATAGCCCTGGAATACATGGTACATGATGCCGGTGCCTCTGGTGGTGGTGAGCAGTTCATTTCTGAAGCCGATGAGGCCGCGGGCAGGAATGGAGAATTCCATCTTCATGTAGCCGGCCAGTTCTTCCATGGAAATCATTTCCGCTCTTCTGGGTCCAAGGCCTTCCATAACAGCGCCCATGAATTCCTGGGGCACTTCGATGGTCAGTCTTTCCAGCGGTTCGCACTTCTTGCCGTTAATCACCTTATAAATAACCTGGGGCTTGGAAACTTCCAGTTCAAAGCCTTCGCGGCGCATGGTTTCGATGAGTACGGAGAGATGGAGTTCGCCGCGGCCGGACACCTTGAATGCATCGGAGGTGTCGGTGTCTTCTACGCGGAGAGCCACATTGGTTTCGATTTCCTTGTAGAGACGGGCACGGATGTGGCGGGAGGTAACGAAGTCGCCTTCCTTGCCGGCGAAGGGGCTCTTGTTGACATGGAATACCATGGACAGAGTTGGTTCGTCGATATGGATGGATGGAAGGGCTTCGGGGTTGGTGGCATCGGCTACGGTTTCACCGATGTTGATGTCCTTGAAGCCTGCCATGGCGATGATGTCGCCGGCTTTGACTTCCTGTACAGGAGTCCGTTTCATTCCCTGCCAGGTGAAGAGGGAGCCGATATGGTCACTGCGGATTTTGGTGCCGTCGGTAATGGCTACGGGCATGCCCTGTTTAGCAGTGCCCCGGGTCAGGCGGCCGATGGCTACTTTGCCCAGGTAGTCGTCTGCTTCCAGGGTGGTGACCATAACCTGCAGGCCGCCGTCGGGATCCACATCCGGGCAGGGGCAGTACTTGAGGATGGCGTCAAAGAGGGGTCCCAGATCCTTGCCTTCATCATTCATATGGAGTTTGGCAATGCCGTTTCTGGCGGAGCAGTAAATGAGCGGGAAGTCCAGCTGGTCGTCATCTGCTTCCAGTTCGATGAAGAGGTCCAGGATTTCACCTTCCACGTCGGAAATACGCTGGTCCGGACGGTCGATTTTATTGATAACCACGATAGGTTTCAGCTTATGTTCCAGTGCCTTTCTGAGCACGTACTTGGTCTGGGGCATCGGGCCTTCGTGAGCATCGACCAGAAGCAGTACGCCGTCCACCATGTTCAGGATACGTTCTACTTCGCCGCCGAAGTCAGCATGCCCTGGGGTATCAACGATGTTGATTTTCACGCCATCATGCATGACGGAGGTGTTCTTTGCCAGAATGGTAATGCCTCTTTCCCTTTCCAGCGGGTTGGAGTCCATGACACGTTCTGCCACCTTCTGGTTATCTCTGAAAACATGGCTCTGTTTCAGCATGGCATCGACAAGAGTGGTCTTGCCATGGTCGACATGGGCGATAATGGCAATGTTGCGGATATCTTCTCTTTTCATTCTTTCTTTTTCCCCCTCGGGTATACTGTAAAATCAATGTATCTTTGTTATTATACCACAAAGACGCAAAGCTTTTCATATCTAGAAAATACAATTCATTATACCATGGTTTTTCCTGTTTGAGAAGAATTTCTTCATCCCTTTCGACGGGTGAAATAGAAAAAGCCGGATGACCTCCTCTTATCTTCTTCACGCCATGAAGACAGATAAAAGATTTACAGGCTCCCTCCATCACTGTACAATGAAGGAAATACCATTTCACAGAAAGAAAAGAGGTTCCGCCATGATTAAAATCGCCACCGCCCAGATTGATGTGATTCCCGGAAACATTCGAGAGAACTGGAAACAGATAGAAAAGGAAATCCAAGCCGCCAGAGAAGGAGGCGCCCACATTCTGGTGCTGCCGGAAATGTGCCTTACCGGCTACCTCATCGGCGACCTGTGGGACCAGAATGCCTTTCTCCGGGAATGTGAAAGATATAACCGGAAAATAGCGGACGCCGCCAGGGATATTACCATCCTCTGGGGGAGCTGTGCCATAGACTGGGAAAGGACAAACGACGACGGAAGGCCGCGGAAATATAACGCCGCCTTTGCCGCTTCCCATGGCCGCTTTCTCTCTCCCCTGGGCCAGAGCCGCCCCTATGCCATCAAGACCCTTCTTCCTGAATATCGCTGCTTTGACGACCGCCGCTATTTCACGTCCCTCATCCAGTACGCCGCTGAAAAGGGCACCTCCCCGAAAGAAGAGCTCTCCCCCTTCCTCCTTCCCGCCGGTGAGGAAACTATCCGGGCCGGGGTCCTTCTCTGCGAAGACAGCTGGGATGAAAACTACCATTTCTCTCCCATGTCCGTTCTGGCAGAAAAAGGAATTTCCCTTTTCTTCAACCTTTCCGCCTCTCCCTTTACTTTGGGCAAAAATGAAAAACGGCACCGCATGCTGGGTGCCGCCCTGTCAAATCTCCATATCCCCATGATTTACGTAAACCAGCGGGGCCTCCAGAACAACGGAAAAACCTGCTATACCTTCGACGGCATGACCGCCGCCTATGACAGGGAAGGCCGCCTTACCGCCGAAGCCCGCCCCTTTGAAGAGGAAATTTCCTTCTTTACCTTTGATGAAGCGGAGGGCCGCCTTGAAAGCTGCCGTCCCATGCCGGAATATAAAGGAAATATGCTCCTTCCTGCCCTTCGCTATGGGGTGAGGAAATTTCTCTCCTCCATCCATGTAGATAAGGTGGTCATCGGCGTATCCGGCGGCATCGATTCCGCCGTCAACGCTGCTCTTTACCGCTCCGTTCTTCCGGAAGGTCACCTGCTGCTGGTGAATACGCCTACCCGCTTCAATTCGGAAATGACAAAGGGCCTGGCCAGAAAGCTGGCAGACAATCTGGAATCCCCTTATCTCACCATTCCCATCGGTTCCTTCATCGATGAAACCGCAGCCGCCCTGGAAGGGCTTCCCATGGGAGATGGAAATATCCACCTCACCGGTTTCATGAAGGAAAACATGCAGGCAAGAGACAGGAGCAGCCGCATCCTTGCCGCCCTTTCCGCCGCCTTCGGCGGTATCTTCACCTGCAATGCCAACAAAACGGAAATGACCGTAGGCTACAGCACCCTTTACGGCGACCTGGCCGGCGCCCTGGCTGCCACGGCGGATCTGTGGAAATACCAGATTTACGAGCTGGGACGGGCGCTGAATGAATGGTATGGCAGAGACGTCATTCCGGAAGGCATTTTCACCGTAAAGCCCAGCGCCGAGCTGTCGGACAAGCAGGACGTAACCAAGGGGCTGGGGGACCCCCTCATTTATGAATACCACGATTACCTGCTGAAGAGCTTCGTAGAGCCCTGGCAGAGAAATACGCCGGAGGAAATCCTTGCCTGGTACAGCGAAGGAAATCTGGAAGAGCATCTGGGCTGCCCGGTAAAGGTGAAGGACCTCTTCCCTTACCCCTCCGATTTCATAGCTGACCTGGAACGGTGGTGGCGCCTCTTTGCAGGATTCGCCGTGGCCAAAAGAATCCAGGCTCCGCCCCTCATCGCCATCAGCCGCCGCCCCTATGGCTTTGACCTCCGGGAATCCCAGCTGCCCCCCTACTATACGGACAGGTACTTGGAAATAAAGGAGAAACTGCTTAATGGCATGAAAGGTCCTTACGTTTGACGGGCCTCTGGGTCGGAGGTTGTATCGGCAGCTCCGCCGGCATTTCCATCAATCCTTTTAATATAAAAAGCAGCCCATGCAGGCTGCTTTTTATCATGTCATCATTTCGGATTCCTATACATATGCAGTTGAAATAAAGAGCAAAAGTTTCCCGCGCAGATGAAACCATCTATCATCTATCTTCTGCCATCTACCGTCTATTTCACCGCCCTGATGCAGAAGAGAGGCACCGGGTCGTAGTCCCATTCATTGGACAGGTGGACAAGAGGACGTATATCCTCTTCCAGGGTGACGGAGGAAAAGCCCATAAGCTGCAGCCGCTCTACATCCCATGCGGGGCGGCTGTGGGTGCTGATACGGATGGAGTCCTTCAGTTCCTGACAGGTCTCGATAAGACTTTCCGCCACGCCATGGTGAGCATTTTTGGTGAGTTTCGCGGCGGCAGTGAAATCCAGGGGACCGTAGTTGGAATCCATGTTAAGAAGGACGCCCCCTTTTTTCAAAGCCCCCTGCCAGGACGCATAGGCTCTGGGCACATCCGGCAGGTTCCAGGTCACATTGCGGGTCACAATGGCGTCAAAGCTGTTTTCCGAAAAGGGTAGTTCCATCACATCGCCCTGCACAAAGGAAATGGAAGCCCCTGCCCTTTTCGCATTGGCCGCCCCCTCTTCCAGCATGGAGGCGGAGAAATCAAGGGCTGTCACCCTGCACCCTGCCTTTGCCAGGATAATGGCAAGGAAAGCAGGCCCTGTACCTGCATCCAGCACATGGAGAGGTCTTCCCTTCGGAAGCCTTTCCATCAGGAACGTTTCCCAGGCCCTGCTGTCCGGCCCGGACAGTTCCTTTCTTCTGAGGCTGCTGTAACCACGGCTCCGCTCATTCCAATAGCCTCTGTTCTTCTCTTCGAAATTGTCCATCCCATTTCCTTTCCTGTCACAACGAAAAGGCCGTTTCCTTTGCGAAACGGCCTTTTTTATAAATCAAGCCTTCAGAGCTTCCTCAAATACGTCCTTCACCGCTTTTTCAATAGTGTCGTAGTCCATCCCCGGTTTGGCTTCAAAGTACTTCTTTCCCCCGATGAAAAGGCTGGGTACATAGTAGTAATCCTTTCCATAGGGCGCTGCCAGCTCCGGCTGGGTGGTCTCGTCGATTTCTTCTACCTCTACGTCCCTGTACCGTTCCTCTTCCTTAAGAAAAGAAATAGCTTTCCGTGCATTGGCGCAGTAGGGGCAGCCGGGAATTTTAATCATAATGACTTTCTTCATAGGATAGCCTCCTTTATATTTATTTCTATAGATATAGAATACACTATATCTTTATTTTTCACAAGTATTTTTATTGGGTGCCGCTAAGCCGCTCGGGTGCAGATGGCTGCTTCCCCACAAGATTGTCCCCCCCGCAAGCGGCCTGGGTGCAGAGGGTTCAAAGGATGACGGTAAGCCGATAGCTGACAGCCTCCAGCCATTCAAAAAGCAGGAAAGGTTCTCCCTTCCTGCTTTTTCTGTCAGTCTTCCCTGAAGTAGGGTTTGAAATTGGATTCGTGGATATTTTTTCCGCCATTGGAACGGGACGGTTTGTCCTGCCGGTTATCGAAACGGCGCGGTTTTCTGCTTTCGAAGCGGCGGCCGCCTTCGCCATTCCTTCTTCTTCTGGGTCTGTCGCCGTCGAAGTGGCGGCGGGGGCCGCCTCTGCGTCTGCGGAAGTTTGGCATTTCTTCCGTAATGTTTACCGGAGTCACATCGGGCTGCTTGGTAAGGAGCTTAATGGCAGCGGCTACCAGGGATACGGAGTCCACGTCGTTCAGCAGGTCTTCCGCACTTTCCCGATAGTCTTCCAGGCCGCCGCCCTGGGCGGTGTCGGAAAGGCTTTCAATGGCAGCCTTCTGGTTGCCTTCGATGACTTCGGAAAGGGTAGGCACGGACCGTCTCTTGATGCGGCGGCGGATGACCCGTTCAATATCCCGAAGCTGTCCCATTTCCCTGGAAATAACGAAGGTCACTGCCAGGCCGGTCTTGCCGGCGCGGCCGGTACGTCCTACGCGGTGCACGTAGATTTCCGGATCCTGGGGCATGTCGAAGTTGTATACGTGGGTGACACCGGAAATATCAAGGCCCCTGGCTGCCACGTCGGTGGCCACCAGAATATCGATGGTGCCTTCCTTAAACTGGCGCACCACGGTGTCTCTCTTCTGCTGGGAGAGGTCGCCGTGAAGGCCTTCCGCCATGTAGCCTCTCTTTTTCAGGGCTTCCGTCACTTCGTCACATCTTCTCTTGGTGCGTACGAAGACGATGGCCAGCTCCGGATCCTGCATGTCCAGCAGGCGGCAGAGGGCGTCAAATTTCTGGCGGTCCGGCAGTTCGATGTATTCCTGTTCGATAAGGTCGATGGTGACAGTGGCTGCCTTGATTTTTACCAGTTCCGGTTCCTTCAGGAAGGTTTCCGCCAGCTGACGGATCGGTTCCGGCATGGTGGCAGAGAAGAACATGGTCTGTCTTTCTTCCGGAATACCGGCAAGGATGGTGCGGATATCGTCGATGAATCCCATATCCACCATTTCATCCCCTTCGTCCAGTACAAGAATCTGTACATGGGACAGGTCGATGGTGCCTCTCTTCATGTGGTCCATGAGGCGGCCCGGGGTGGCTACGATGACGTTGGGATGTTTCCGGAGAGCCTTGAACTGCCGTTCAATGTCCTGTCCGCCATAGATGGGAAGGGCATGGACAGGCAGGTACTGGGCCAGATGGTTGATTTCTTCCGCAGACTGGATGGCCAGTTCCCGGGTAGGGGAAAGGACGACGGCCTGGGGGCCGGGCTTGGATGTGTCAATTCTTTCCAGAATGGGAATGCCGAAGGCCGCGGTTTTGCCGGTACCGGTCTGTGCCTGGCCGATGAGGTCTTTTCCCGTAATAGCGATGGGAATGGCTGCCTTCTGGATGGGACTTGGTTCTTCAAAACCCATATCCTCCACTGCCTTCAGTATTTCCGGCGCAATTCCCAATTCTTTAAAAGTGTCGTACATGTTTCCTCCTGTGTGCGTTCATGGGTACGCGGGCTGTTTGCCCAATTCAGTAAAAGCAGGCCTTTGAAAATATCCTCATGCACCCTGTGCATCTTCCCGGCTTTCTGCAAAAGATGAAAACCATCCTTTGCCGCCGAGGCATTAAAAAAGAGAACGCCCCATGCGTCTCTCCCATGATTCAGATCTATGATTGTCCGTTCTCGCTGGATGCCTGCATATTGTTGTTATTATATCATACTTTGTCGAAATACTTAAGAAATATTTTTGCACTTACAGGTATTCATGGAGAGTAAGAAGCGTGTGGAATGAAGGCTTCGCCGGATGCCCTCCGGAAATGGTTCCCGGGAAACCGACCGCTGCCCACCGAAAAATTTCAAAAAAATTTGCGTTTCCCACTTGCATATATATTCAGAAAGTTGTATTATTATTGCAATCCAATTTACAACTGCTTTTGCATATTTCCAATATTACGTGAATTCAGTAAGAATTCAGCAATCTTCATTATACATAATATGCATAAAAATTCATTTAGGAACAAAGCAGAAATCACAATCAGGAAAAGAGGTCGTCTCAATGATGTACGAAAATGAAGTCAAAGAAAAAGTCACACACATTCTGCCACAGGTGGTGACCTGGAGACGACATTTCCACGAATATCCGGAGCTCTCCGGCCAGGAAGTTAAAACATCGGAATATATCCAGGAAGTTTTCAAAAGTCTGGGCATCCCCTATGAAACAGGATTTTTCCAGAATGCAGTGCTTGGCATTATCAAGGGCAGCAAGCCCGGAAAAACGGTGGCCCTCCGGGCAGACATGGACGCCCTTCCGGTGACGGAGCTCACGGGCCTTCCCTTTGCTTCCAAGAACGAAGGGGTCATGCATGCCTGCGGCCACGACGGCCACATGTCCATCCTTCTGGGCGCCGCCGCCGTGCTGAATGAAATGAAGGACAAGCTTCACGGCACGGTGAAAATCGTTTTCCAGCCGGCGGAGGAAGAAGCGGCCATCGGCGGCGGACGCCACATTGCGGCCTCCGGCAAGCTGGATGATGTGTCTGAAATCTACGGCCTCCATGTATGGCCGGAACTTCCCACCGGAAAAATCGGCCTGAAGCCCGGCGCCCTCATGGCTGCTTCCGACCGTTTCTATGTACATATCAAGGGAAAATCCACCCACGCCGCCCAGCCCCACAACGGTACCGACGCCCTGGTGGCAGCGGCCCATTTCATCATCGACGTGCAGTCTCTGATTTCCCGGGAAATGAACCCCATGGACAATGTGGTGTGCACCATCGGCCTCATGAACGCCGGCACCCGCTACAACGTAGGCGTAGAGGACGCTTACCTGGAAGGCACCTGCCGCACCTACCGTCCGGAGCTTCGGGACAAAATGGAAGCAAGGCTTGGCGAAATCTTACAGGGCCTTGACGTCATGTTCCACACCCATTCGGAGCTGAACTATGTAAGAGGCCACAGCGCCACCATCAATACACCGGAAAAGATTGATTTCCTGAAAGAAGTGGGCAAAGCCTACCTGGGAGAAGAGCATATCGTGCAGCCGGAATTCCCATCCATGTGCGCCGAAGACTTCTCTTCCTACTTGGAAAAATTCCCCGGCGCTTTCTTCTGGCTGGGCACCGGCGACGGAAATACGCCGGCCCTGCACAATGCATCCTTTGCCATTAACGAATCCATCCTTCCTCTGGGCATCACCCTGGAAGCCGCCGCTGCCCTGGAGGCCCTCTCCCGATGAGGATATGGTTCTATCAATGAAATAATGATTTGAGATTCCCAAAAAGTTAAAAACATACAACGAGGTATATCATGAAAAGCTTACTGAACCATTCCTTTCTCTCCATGCTGGACTACACACCGGAAGAATTCGCCTACTATCTGGACCTGGCGGAAAAGCTGAAACAGGACAAGGCCGCCGGAAAAGAAATCAAAACTTTAAACGGCAAAAATTTTGCCCTCATTTTTGAAAAGGATTCCACCCGCACCCGGTGCGCTTTCGAAGTGGCTGCCCACGACCAGGGCGCCTACACCACCTACCTGGGCCCCACAGGCACCCAGATTGGCAAGAAGGAATCCATCGCCGACACCGCAAGGGTTCTGGGAAGCATGTTCGACGCCATCGAATTTCGGGGCTATGAACAGAGTGCGGTGGAAGAGCTCTCCGCCAAAGCTGGCGTCCCCGTCTGGAACGGCCTTACGGACTACGACCACCCCACCCAGACCCTGGCTAACTTCCTCACCCTGAAGGAACATTTCAAAAAGCCTTTGAACCAGCTGTCCTACGCCTATGTAGGCCACGGCCAGTCCAATATGGCCCACGCCCTCATGGCCGGCGCCGCCCTTGCAGGCATGGATTTCAAAATCATCGGGCCTGCCCAATTCTTCCCGGAAGATGATTTCACCGCCAAGTGCAAAAAGATTGCAGAAAAGACAGGCGCTTCCTTCACCTTCACCGACGATCCGGTGGAAGGGGTAAAGGGACTGGACGTGATTTACACCGGCGTGTGGGTCACCATGGGCGACCCCTATGACCTCTGGGGCGAAAGGATCAAACTCTTCATGCCCTACCGCATTACCATGGACATGATTAAAAACACAGGAAATCCGGACACCGTCTTCTGCCACTGCCTGCCTTCCTTCCACAATACGGAAACAAAGGTGGGAAAAGACATTTATGAAAGGTTCGGCCTTGACGGTATCGAAGTCACCGATGATGTTTTTGAAGCCCCCTTCTCCCTGGCCTTCCAGGAAGCGGCCAACCGGCTTCCCACCATTAAAGCGGTCATGGTAGCCACCTTCGGCGAATATCCCATGGACTGAAAGGAGGAACTATCATGAAAGCAATGCCAAAAGTATTCATTGTCGGTGAATCGGGAACCACAGGCCTCCGTCTCCAGGACCGGCTGTCGGAAAGAAAGGATATCGAGCTCCTCCATCTGCCGGAGGATAAGAGAAAGGACATCCCCACCATCAAGGCTTTGGCCAAAGAAGCAGACCTCATGTTCCTCTGCCTTCCTGACGCAGCCTCCAAAGAAGTGGTGGATGCGGTAAAAGACATTCCCATCCGTATCCTTGACACCTCCACCGCCCACCGCACCGCAGACGACTGGGTGTACGGCTTCCCGGAACTGTCAAAAAACCAGAAAGAAGCCATTGCCAAAGCAGATAAAGTGGCCGTCCCCGGCTGTCATGCCAGCGGCGTCATCGCCATCCTTTATCCACTGGTTCACGCCGGCATCCTTCCCATCAACTATCCCCTCCACTGCTTCTCCCTCACCGGCTACAGCGGCGGCGGAAAGAAAATGATTGCCCAGTATGACGAAGAAGAGGGTGCCGATTTCAAGGCTCCCCGGCAGTACGGCCTTTCCCAGAACCACAAGCACCTGCCGGAAATCATGAAAGTGTGCCACCTGGCGGAAGCGCCGCTCTTCTCGCCGGTGGTGGATGACTTCTTCGAAGGCATGGAAGTCACCATCGGCTTCCACACCCACTTCCTCCAGCTCCCCTGCGGACTGCCGGGAGAAATCGACACCGATGATTTCCAGATGATCTTCAAGAAACACTACGAAAACTCAAAACTCATCCACCTCTCCCCCCTGTCTTTGGAAGAAACAAACGGCCTCTTTCTTTCCGCCAATGAAAATGCAGGAAAAGACAGCCTCACCATCCACATCGCCGGCAACGACGACCGGGTACTGGTGATTTCCTCCTTCGACAACCTGGGCAAAGGCGCCTCCGGCGCCGCCATCGAATGCATGAATATCATGCTGGGCATGCCTGAAGAAACGGGACTTGTGGTTTAAAAGCGGCGGAGCCGCTTTTACAGGGTTCTTAAGATTGACCGGCATAAAGGCCGGAGGGTTGATGTGGCGCCCTATGGGCGCATATTAAAAAAGGGCGCGGCTGGCGCCGCAGGTTGTGTAAAAAGGTTGTATTCGCTTCGATCAAGGGGCGGGAAGCCTGATATTCACTAACCCCATTGACGCACGAGAAACAGTCCCCAGCCCACCAGCTTAATACCAAAGGAGTCAACTATGAATACATCCAATGCCGTACGGGCGGAAATCCTGACACAGGCCGTACCGTACATCAAAGAATATACCGGAAAATATGTGGTTGCCAAGTACGGCGGAAACGCCATGACCGACCCGCAGCTGAAGAAATCAGTGATGCAGGATATCCTGCTCCTTCAGCTGGTGGGTGTCAAGGTCATCCTCGTTCACGGCGGCGGACCGGAAATCAGCGCCATGCTGAAAAAGCTGTCCATCGAATCCCACTTTGAAAACGGCCTCCGCATCACCGATGATGAAACCATGGAAGTGGTGCAGATGGTGCTGGCAGGCAAAGTCAATAAAAGCCTGGCCGCCGACCTTGCCGCTTTAGGCGGTAAAGCCGTAGGCCTCTGCGGCATCGATGGCGGTCTTATCAAGGTCCATAAAAAGGATGAAAAGCTGGGAAATGTTGGTGAAATCGATGAAATCGACACCAAGATTTTGGACGACCTTCTGGACGGCGGCTTCATCCCTGTCATTTCTTCTATCGGCATTGACGACGAAGGAAATCCCTACAACATTAACGCCGACACCGCCGCCGCTAAAATCGCCGCTGCCCTCCATGCCGAATCCATGGTGGTTATGAGCAATATCAACGGCGTACTGAAAGACAAGGACGATGAAAACTCCCTCATCAAGCAGATTTCCCTTGCTGACGCAGAAGAACTTAAAAAGAGCGGAATCATTGCCGGCGGCATGATTCCCAAAGTAGACTGCTGCACCAATGCAGTCAAAGAAGGGGTCAAGAAGGTTTTCATCATCAACGGAGAAATCCCCCATGCCATCCTCATCGAACTTTTGACCGATGAAGGCCTGGGCACCATGTTTACGAAATAAGGGGGGCGGCTTTGCCGCCCATTGTTTGACGGCCCTATGGGGCCGAAGTTTGACAGGCCCTTCGGGCCTGAGGGTTCTTAAGTTTGACATGCCTTACGGCGTGAGGGTTAAGGTGGTGCCTGCGGCACAATTTATAGTCCATGTCGCCCTCCTCACCTCCCTTGGAAAACACAAGAACCCAAGTCCCAGAAGCAAGAAGCAAGAAACTAAAAACTATTATTACCAGCCCACCAG
>NZ_CALGPS010000169.1 GCF_937959425.1 uncultured Dialister sp. | reverse complement strand
GGCCTCTCAGAATCAGGCGCCAACGCTGAGCATACAGGAAAGTCCTGCAGCCGCCCTGAACTTGTCGTCCGGGAATGCGGGCTCATGCTGGATGGGATGCTATCCGTGCTTTTGATGTTGTCTTACTTTTACGTATTCTGCAGAATCCGTTTGGCTCTCCAGGCGCCTGGGAAGCCTTAGAGAGGAAGCAGGAAACCTGTATGCAGAGATTCTTTATGCCCTTCTGCTAAAGCTGCATTCCGGCCGGAATATTCGCGATGTGCATGGCAGAAGGGAAAATGGAATCTTTCCATGGAAAGTCTTCTGCTTTTTCTCTCCATACATTTATATTGCATAAGCCCTCTCTTTTTACAACCTGCCTTTAAATTTTTATCAATCACTAAGAAAATGATGCGCTCTGTCAATATATCAGCCAGGGAAAATTATGAAAATAATATTAGACTTTTTATTTTAATGTTCATAAAAACGTGGTTTTTACTATTTCATAAAAAAATAGACAATAAACAGGCTATATTTGCATAAAATCCCTATTTCATATATAATAGAATTAACAACGATAAAGTTCGATATAAGAGGAGGAAGAAATATGGATATGGTTGATGTACTGGTTATCGGAGCAGGCCCTGCGGGGCTGAATGCAGCTCTTTATGCAGCCCGGAAGGAGCTTTCGGTGAAGGTGGTGACCACGGATATCGGCGGTCAGATGCTTCTCACCAATGAGATCGAAAATTATCTGGGTTTCCCGTCCATTTCCGGCTTTGAGCTGGCTGACAAGATGGAGGCCCATGTGAAGCAGTATCCGGTGGAATTCGTCTATGCCGGCGTGAAGTCTCTGGTGAAGGAGGCGGATGGTACCTTCACCGCTCATCTGGATGACGGAAGCGAGCTTCATGGCAAGACCTGCATTGTGACGGCAGGGAAGCACAGCCGGACTCTGGATATTCCCGGGGAAAAGGAATACACCGGCCGGGGGGTAAGCTACTGCGCTACCTGCGATGCTCCTTTCTATCGGAAGAAGACGGTGGCCGTGGTAGGCGGCGGCGACAGTGCCGTACAGGCGGCCATCGAGCTTGCGAAGCTCTGCCCCACCGTATATCTTCTGGTGCGGAGCCGTATCCGGGCCCAGGAAATCCTGGTGAAGCGGATGAAGGAGCTGGACAATGTGAAGGTGTATCTGGGATATACGCCGGAGGAAGTGAAGGGGGAAAAGAAGGTCACTTCCCTCGTGATTAAGAATAAGGCTGACGGAAAGATGGAAGAACTTACCGTGGACGGCGTCTTTGTAGAGGCCGGCGGCATCCCGAATAATTCTTATCTGCCTTCCGATGTGAAGGTAAATTCCCTCGGTGAAATCATGACAAATAAGGATGGGGAAACCAATGTGGAAGGTCTCTTCGCTGCAGGGGACGTGACAGACTGCAGAAACAAGCAAGTCATTATCGCAGCAGGAGAGGGGGCGGCAGCTGCGCTGGCAGCCCATGAGTACCTGCTTCGCAGTGGATTATGAGAGTCACAAAAAAGGTGAAGGCGGAGCAGCTGCGCCGTCTGGCAGAGGTGTATAAGAATGATGGCACCATGCTCCATTTCACAAGCCCTTTTACTCTGCTGGTGGCGGTTATCCTTTCTGCCCAGTGCACCGATAAAAGGGTAAACATCATCACCGGCCGCATTTTCCCAAGGCTGGATACGCCGGCGAAAATGGCAGCTCTTACGCAGAGCCAGCTGGAAACGGAAATCCATGACTGCGGCCTTTACAAGGCTAAGGCAAAGAATCTTCTGGGCATGTGCCATATGCTCCTTTCCGATTATCAGGGCGAGGTGCCGGAGGATTTCGATGATCTGGTGAAACTGCCGGGTGTAGGAAGAAAAACGGCCAATGTGGTAAGGAGCGTAGCCTTCGGCTATCCTGCCATTGCCGTGGATACCCATGTATTCCGGGTATCCAACCGTTTAAAGCTGGCAGAGGGAACAACGCCCCTGGAAGTGGAAAAAGGTCTCCAGAAGGCTATCTCGAAAAAGGACTGGTCTTCCGCCCATCACTGGCTCATCTGGCATGGAAGACGGGTGTGCCATGCCAGAAAACCGGACTGCGAGACCTGCTTCCTGCAGAACGTATGCCCATCCTGCACGGTAAAGGTAACGCCCTGGAAGCCGGAGTGATAGGGCTGCAGCCGCTTTGCGGCTGGGATCGGGATTGGGATCGAGGATCGGAGCCCCGACTCCCATTGTCATCCTGAGCGCCAGCGAAGGATCTCGGTACGCGTAGTAAGTGTTGCCAATGGCAGTAAATACCAGCCGGCGGGGCGGCTGTATTCCCGTAGGGGCCTGCGCAGCCGCGGAGCGGCTGGGATCGAAGATCGGGATCGGGGGCCGCCACATTGTCATTTCGACCGTAGCAAAGGGGAGTGGAGAAATCTCCCTGCTATACTGTGGCTGGTAGCTGGTAGCTGGTAGCTGGTAGCTGGGAAAACCATACAACCGGGCTTCGCCCGCTGAAAAACAAACCAACCGCCCTGGCGGGCGGAGGAAAAGCACTTCCCCCTTTAGTGGCTGGCGCCACCACCTTTACCCAAAGGGAAGCATGTCACTGGATTCTCAGGTCGCTTCCGCTCCCTTACGAATCCAGTTCCTTTGCCACCCCGCAAGCGGGGGCACTATGGGCGCGCAGCATTGTGCCACATGACTCTGTGGGAAAACATAGAGAGGTTATATTCTGCCCCCTGAATAGGGGGAAGTCCCGCGAAGCGGGATAGGGGGTGGCCACCGGAGGTGGCCAATTCACCGCCATGCTTAGCGTGATTTATGCAGCATAAGGGAAATCCCGTAACGTAAGGCTCCTTTCTCAGAAAGGAGCTGCCCGATAGGGCTGAGGAACACCG
>NZ_CALGPS010000168.1 GCF_937959425.1 uncultured Dialister sp. | reverse complement strand
CTCATTCAAAATGACAACTTTTTTTCGGTCGATGCCTTAACGCAATAGCATTGCCGCTTGGGGGGGAAGGTGGTACGTAGTACCAAAGGGGGACGGGCCCGCAGGGCCCGTGGGTTGTGTAGAAGGGTTGTGAAAAAAGGTTGTGGGAAAAGGTTCTAAAGTTTGATGCCCGCTTTGCGGGCAAGGGTTCTGAAGTTTGACAGCGGCCTTTGGCCGCTGAGGGTTGTGGATTGCCCTGCGGGCAATGAATTTTATAGGCCGCTTCGCGGCTGACCCCTTCCGGCTCGCTGCGCTCGCCACCCACCCCTTATACAGGGGTGGGCAAGGGACGTTACGGGATTTCCTTCCCGCCCCAACCGGTCATTCTGAAGGAAGTGAAGAATCCTGGTGCGCGGCCATAGTAAGCGGGCTGCCAGCAAATACCGGTCGGCGGGAAGGCTGCCTTTCGGCGGTTCCCCCCTTTGGTGCCTGCGGCACCACCTTTCCCCCGCAAGCGGGGACACAACAACCCGCAGAGTATCAGTTTCTTCATAAGCTCCACTAATCATAGCGCCGCTAAAACTGCCGCCGAAAGGCGGCATACAAAAGCGGCGCCTCTTGGCGCCCACCTTCATTTACCATTTACCATTCACCATTCACCATTTATCCAATCCCCACTATCCCACTCCCCTTATACATCCCTATAGAAAAATTCCATAGGTTCCCCTCCCGGAATTTGATTTCTTTAAAATCTCCCCTTTTCTATGAATATCAGCATTTTTCGAATTATCCTGCCGGCGAACGGAAAATTAGAATGGCGGAAGGACGGATTCTGTCTATTCCCTTTTCCTGCCACTTGGTGTATGATTATCTGCGGTACAACATCTTGTGCCTTTATTTCTATTTCTGAACTATATTTAGTATAATGCATGATTTCATCGAAAATCGCTATAATTGCACAAAATCATATTCAAGAGGTACACAGGGGAGTGTTTGTTATGGAAAACAGGGATCAAATGGACGTCATTCATGTAAAAACGAATGTAATCAAGAGAAATGGCCAGGAAGTGTCTTTTGATATTTCCAAAATTGTAAACGCCATCGGCAAGGCAAACAGGGAAGTGGAATCCATCCACCAGATGAATGAATTCCAGATCCGCGCCGTGGCAGACAATATTGCCAAGAAGATTGCTTCCTATCCCCATGCGGTGAATGTGGAGGACATTCAGGACATGGTGGAAACGGGCATTATGGAAATGCGGGGCTATGAAGTGGCCCAGAAATATGTGCGCTATCGGTATAAGAGAGAGATTTCCCGCAAGAGCAATACCACCGACGACGGCATTCTGTCCCTCATCGACCTGTCCAATGAGGAAGTGAAGCAGGAAAATTCCAATAAGAATCCTGTCATCAATTCCACACAGCGTGACTACATGGCCGGCGAGGTGTCCAAGGACCTCACCAAGAGACTGCTGCTGCCGGAGGAAATCGTGAAGGCCCATGAAGAAGGCATCATCCATTTCCACGACGCTGACTATTTCGCCCAGAGGGAACACAACTGCGACCTCATCAATCTGGAGGACATGCTGCAGAACGGCACGGTCATCAGCCAGACCATGATTGAGAAGCCCCATTCCTTCTTCACCGCCTGCAATGTCACCACCCAGATCGTGGCCCAGGTGGCATCGAACCAGTACGGCGGACAGTCCTTTACCCTGGCCCATCTGGCTCCCTTCGTGGACATCAGCCGTAAGAAAATCACAAAAGAAGTGATTGCAGAAAGAAAAGAAACCGGCGAATCCATGGACAAAGCCATTATTGAAAAAATCGTGGAACGCCGCCTGAAGGAAGAAATCAAATCCGGCATCCAGACCATCCAGTACCAGCTCATCACCCTCATGACCTGCAACGGACAGGCTCCTTTCGTCACCATGTTCATGTACCTGGACGAAGTGCCTGACGGACAGACCCGGAAAGACCTGGCCATGATTATCGAAGAAGTGCTCCGCCAGAGAATGCAGGGCGTGAAGAACGAAAAGGGCGTATGGATTACCCCTGCCTTCCCGAAGCTCATTTACGTGCTGGATGAAGACAATATCCATGACGACTCCCCCTACTACTACCTCACCAAGCTGGCTGCGGAATGCACCGCCAAGAGAATGGTACCGGACTACATTTCCGCCAAAATCATGAAGAGCCTGAAGAACGGCGACGTATACCCCTGCATGGGCTGCCGCAGCTTCCTCACCCCTGACACCGAAGGCCTTGGACCCCACGGCGAACACAAATACTACGGCCGTTTCAACCAGGGCGTAGTCACCATCAACCTGGTGGACGTGGCCTGCTCCTCTGACGGAGACATGGACCGCTTCTGGAAGATTTTGGAAGACCGCCTCGAACTCTGCCACCGGGCCCTCCGCTGCCGCCACGAACGGCTCCTGGGCACCGTGTCCGACGTAGCCCCCATCCTGTGGCAGTACGGCGCTCTGGCAAGACTGAAAAAAGGCGAAACCATCGACAAGCTCCTCTTCAACAACTACAGCACCATTTCCCTGGGCTATGCAGGCCTCTATGAAATGTGCGTCCGCATGCTGGGCGTATCCCACACCACCGACGAAGGCAGAAAATTTGCCCTGGCCGTCATGCAGAAACTGAACGATAAGTGCGCAGAATGGAGAAAAGCGGAAAATATTTCCTACTCCGTCTACGGCACCCCCATGGAATCCACCACCTACAAATTTGCCAAATGTTTGCAGAAACGGTTCGGCATCATCCCCGGCGTCACCGACAAGAACTACATTACCAACAGCTACCATGTCCATGTGGCTGAAAAGATCGACGCCTTCCATAAGCTGAAATTTGAATCGGACTTCCAGAAACTCTCCCCCGGCGGCGCTATCTCCTACATCGAAGTGCCGAATATGCAGACCAATATTCCCGCCGTCCTCACGGTGATGAAGTATATTTATGAAAACATCATGTACGCCGAACTGAACACCAAGAGCGACTACTGCATGGTCTGCGGCTACGATGGAGAAATCAAAATCGTGGAAGATGAAAACGGCAAGCTGGTATGGGAATGCCCCAACTGCGGCAACCGGGACCAGCACAAGATGAGCGTGGCCCGGAGAACCTGCGGCTACATCGGCACCCAGTTCTGGAACCAGGGCCGTACCCAGGAAATCAAGGACCGCGTGCTTCACCTCTGATAAAAGGTGAAGGTTGACGGGGCCTTTGGCCCCGAGGGTTCTTAAGGTTCTAAAGTTTGACGGCCCTCCGGGCCGAGGGTTAAGGATTGCCCTGCGGGCAATAAGTGTAACTGCCGTGAAGCGACATATAAAAATGGCGGCGAAGCCGCCACCTTAAGGAAGCTCTGATTAAATCGTTATCGGATTTCATTCTTGGATTTTTATCCAACGCAAGGAATCAGTCGACGCGAATAGCGAGCTATTTAAGGAGACTTATGACGCAGCATTGGATAAAAATACATATGAAATTCGATTCTGCGAATTAATCAGTGCTTCCTTAACCCTCAGCGCCGCAGGCGCTGTCAAACCTGCGAACCCTCCTGCCCTCCGGGCCGGTCTTAAGAACCTTCAGCCCCCAAGGGGCACTGAATCCGGCGGCGCTCCGCGCCGCCTTTTCACTTATATAAAGAAAGCAAGGAGTCCATCCATGAAATACGCCAATTTTAAAGAATACGACATCGCCAACGGTCCGGGCATCCGGTTCTCCCTCTTTGTTTCCGGCTGCACCCATCACTGCAAAGGCTGCTTCAATCCGGAAACCTGGGATTTCAACTACGGAAAACCCTTTACCAAGGAAGTGGAAGACTACATCATCAAAGAAACGGGCCATGAATTCTACGAAGGCCTCACCCTCCTGGGCGGAGAGCCCATGGAACCGGTAAACCAGAAAGGCCTGCTCCCGCTGGTGAAGCGGTTCAAGGAACTCTACCCCCATAAAACCATCTGGTGCTTCACCGGCTACCTCTACGACCGGGACCTTCTGGGCCACTTCGCCAAGGTCATGCCGGAAACCATGGAACTCCTGAAACGGATCGACGTACTGGTGGACGGCGAATTCATGCTGGACAAAAAAGACGTCACCCTCCTCTTCAAAGGCTCCTCCAACCAGCGCACCATCGACGTGCAGAAAAGCCTGAAAACCGGGAAAATCGTCCCCTGGGACCCGGGAGACACCAGTATGTCTCCCAATTCAAAGATATAGGGGCCGCCTTGGTTCAGCGCCCTGCGGGCGCTGAAGGTTCTTAAGATTGACCGGCCCTGTGGGCCGGAGGGTTCGGAAGTTTGACAGCGGCTTCGCCGCTGAAGGTTGTGGTGCGGCGCCGTTTGGCGCCGTTTTTTTTATGGGATGAATGTGGCACATTGCCCCGCGTCCATAGTGCCCCCTCGAAGAGGGGGAAAGGTGGTGGCGCCAGCCACCAAAGGGGGGACGGGCCCGAAGGGCCCGTGGGTTGTGTAGAAGGGTTGTGGGAGAAAAGGTTCTCAGGTTTGACCGACCTATGGTCGGAAGGTTCTTAAGTTTGACGGTCCCTTTGGTCCCGAGGGTTGTGGATTGCCCTGCGGGCAATGAGTATAAATGCCGCCTAACGGCGGTTCCATACCAACTTAGAGTAACAATGTGCCATGCAGCCTCTCCCACCCCCGCGCCGCTCCGCGGCCCTCTCTCCAAGGGAAAGCGTCTCACGAAATTTTCAGTCGCCTACGGCTCCCTACAAATTTCGTTCGCTTGCCACCCCCCAAAGGGGGGCGCAAGAGTTAGCGGCACAAATCCTCGTTTCCCCTTGAGGGTAATGCCATTAAGCTAAGAATTTCATAGATTTTTTCAAAC
>NZ_CALGPS010000167.1 GCF_937959425.1 uncultured Dialister sp. | reverse complement strand
CTTTGGTGCTACGGCACCACCTTCCCCCCCCCCGCAAACGGGTGGGACAATAGGATGGGGAAGAACCCTCTGAACCGGCCGCCGGCAGGCGGCCTTAAAGGAGACATGTATGCTTTTATTTTCCATGATTTTACTGGGAGCCCTTATCGGCTTCGTAGGCGCCGGCGGGGCCGGCGTTACCATTACTCTTCTCACCGTAGGTTTTGGCGTGCCTATCCACACCGCTCTGGCGGTGGCCCTGGCTTCCATGACGTTTACCATGATTTCCGGCGCTGTCAGCCATTTCAGGGAACATGAAGTGGTGGTGAAAGTAGGCGCCGTCATCGGTGCAGGCGGCATTATCGGCGCCCTTCTGGGGGCTGCCGTTTCCAACCGTATGCCTTCCGACGACCTGAGCCTTATGACAGGTCTCATGGTCCTCTCCAGCGCCCTCATCCTTTACGTGAAGCTCTACCAGGCAGACTGGCTGAACCATCATCTTCACGTGAGGAAGACAATCCTCACCGGAAGGAAACTGTATCTCTACGGCATTCCCACAGGCATAGTCTCCGGCTTCCTGGCCGGCGCCTTCGGTATCGGCGCCGCGGCCTACATACAGATTGCCCTCATGGTCATCTTCGGCGTACCCCTTCTCCAGTCCATCGGCACCTGCATGATGATTATCCTCCCCATCTCCGCCTCCGGCGGCCTTGGCTACCTTGTCAGCGGCCATCTGGACCTCTGGATTTTCCTCCAGACCCTGACAGGACTTACCGTGGGCGCCTGGATCGGCGCCAAAATGACACACCTGGCCCCGCTCCCTCTGCTGAAAGCATCCATCGTGGCCCTCCCCACCATAGGCGGCGGTATTATGCTCCTCTTCCATTGACCTTACCTGCGGCGCTTTGGCGCCGCTTTTTACGTGGAAATCGAAATCTCCTGCTGCCATCTAAAGCATACATAGTGATTATAGCCGTGAAATTTAATAAAAATTTTTCGCCTCTTTTCAAAAATGAGGACCTCCCGTTATTTACATGGTAGAGGGGCATGAAAAGCCCGCGGTTCTACCGGAAATCACTCCATATGTTTCCCAGTTGGCCATAAGAAATGATTCTATGGAGTGATGGA
>NZ_CALGPS010000166.1 GCF_937959425.1 uncultured Dialister sp. | reverse complement strand
AATATCTGTAATTATCTAATATATTCAACAATAAATAGTTATTCAGCATGCACTATTTAAGGAGACTTATGACAAAGCATTGGATAAAAATGTATATGAAATTCGATTCTGCGAATGAATCAGTGCTTCCTTAGACCTGTGTCTTATGCAGGATGTGCACAGTGGGACAATAGAGCTCCGATAACGGGTGCTGTGCCATGTGCCGCATGCCCACTAAAGAATCCCGGTACGGCGGTACCGGGAACTCTTTACATATTGGCCGCCGTTCTCCAAATGTGGAGAAGCTGGTCTTCGGATATTTTGTCTACCTGGAAATAGGAGGCTCCCATGGCTTTGGCCAGTTTTTTGGCCAGGCCCAGTTTGATGAAGCCTGATTCTGTATCTATCACCGCCACAGGAATATTTCTCCTGCCGATGCGTTTGGCTTCTTCCAGAGCATCGGTGACCGGATTGGTTCCTTTATTGAGGGGACTGGTGGCCCGGCCGTCGGTGATGAGGATCATGACAGGGTCCTGGTTTGCATCCTGCCGGTAGAGCATGTCCAGCACATCCTCCGCCTTGAGGAGCCCCTTTGCCAGCGGCGTTTTGCCGCCGGTGGGCATGGAGGCCAGTTTCTTCTGGGCAAAGTCCACGGATCTGGTAACAGGAAGGAGAACTTCCGCCTGGTTTTTGCGGAAAGCTACCATGCCTACCCGGTCTCTCTTCTGATAGGCATCCAGCAGGATTTTGAAAATGACCCCTTTCACTGTTTTCATTCTTTCCCGGGCACCCATGGAGCCGCTGGCATCCACCACGAAGAGGAAAATATTTCCTGTCCTCTTCTCCCGGATTTTGCTGCGGAGATCGTCCTTCCGGATCACTACGGCGCAGCCGTTGGAGGGTCTTGCTTTCTGGTAGGGAGCCGCAGCCCGGAGGGTGGCATCGAAGGCAATGTCCGATGTTTTTGCCTTTGGAATTTCTGCCCTCACATACCGTCCCTGCATAAGGTCCGTCATGGTGAGGCTTCGTTTCCCGCTTCCCTTTTTCGGTTTCCTGTCTTTGGACGGCTCGATCCACATGGGCGGCAGATTTACATGAAGGTCCGCATCGTCGATTCTCTCCCGGCTCTGGCCCCGGGGATTGGACATCTGGGCATTGTCTTCATTCTGCTCATGGTTGCTGTCATCCGCATCCTCCGTATCCATCTGGGGAGGCTGGGCCTTTGGCGGATGGCTGAATTCATTATCCTGGGGAGTCTGCTGCTCTTCTTCCTGCTGAGGCTTATTGTCTTCTTCCGGCTGCTCCTGTGGCATTTCTTCTGCCGGTTCTGCCTGCTGCTCTTCCGCCTTTCTCATGCGGTGAGGAAGGACGAATTCTGCTGCCTTTTCCAAATCCTTGGGGAGCACATATTTCCTGCCTTCCAGAGCTGCTTTCGCCCTGGCCGCCTCGATGAGATAAATATCCGCCCTATGGCCTGCCACATGAGCTTTCAGCGTATACACCGCCGCCAGCTGAATCATGGCGGAGGATACTTCCACCAGAGAAAGGGCTGCTCTGGCGTCTCTGATTTTCTTCTTCAGTGCGTCCGTTTCTTCCTGCCATTTGGCTCGGAAGGCCAGACCGTCTTTTTCAAAGTCCAGCACCCGGCGGATGATTTCCAGTCTTGTTTCATCATCATAGGACGGGTCCGCCTCGGCAAACAGGCCGAACCGGTCCAGCGATGAAGCGGAAAGGGTTCCGCTTTCCGGATTCATGACTGCCAGCACCGTAAAGGATGTTTGCCGTTCCTCCGAAAGGCCGTCTCTTTCCAGCCGGTAGCTGCCGGCTTCGCGGATGTTCAGCACCGCTGAAAGAAGATCGTCCCTGAGGAGGTTCACATCGTCGATATAAATAATTCCCTGATCCGCCTCGTCAATCAGTCCGGGAAGGAGTTTTTTATGACCGCTGCGGATTGCCTCTTCCGTGTCAATGGAGCCGAAGAGCCTGTCCTCTGTAATGCTGATGGGGATTTCAACCCAGGGGGCATCTACCAGTTCTCTGGCACTTCGTACCAGGGTGGATTTCCCTGTCCCCTTTTCGCCGGACAGGAGCAGTCCGCCGGCAAAGGGGTTCACCAGAGTCAGAAGAATGGCTTCTTTGGCTTTTTCCATTCCGCAGATGGCGGCAAAGGGGAAAAGATTACGCTTCATCGTCGATAACCTTGTCCACTTCAGACCAGTCCAGTGTCTGTTCTTCGAAGGGACGGCGTCTCATACGATGGGGCAGGGCCAGTCTGGAAGCTTCCCGGATGTCTTCTTTGGTGACTTCTGTATGTCCTGCCACGGCGGCAATGGTTTCTGCCGTCTTAATAAGGGTAATGTCGGCGCGATGGCCGTCTACGCCAAGGGTAATGGAAATTTTAGCTGCCAGAAGGAGGATATCATTGGACGCGGTTACCTGGGGCAGAAGCTTCATGGCCCTTTCAATGCGGCGTACCTCTTTGGCCTGTTCGTCCTTCCATTTTTCAAGGAAGGGTTCCGGATCCGCTTCATATTCCAGTCTTCTCTTGATGATTTCCGCTCTCTTTTCCGGATCCTGTTCGCCCACTACCTTTACGGAAAGGGCAAAGCGGTCCAAAAGCTGGGGACGGATATCCCCTTCTTCCGGGTTCATGGTGCCTACCAGGGAGAAGCGGGCGGGATGGGAGTAGGAAATACCTTCACGTTCCACCGTATTGATACCCATGGCAGCAGAGTCCAGAAGTACATCTACCACATGGTCGTCAAGCAGGTTGATTTCATCCACATAAAGGATGTTTCTGTTGGCATCTGCCAGGATACCGGTTTCAAAGGAACGCTTGCCTTCCCGGATAGCCGCTTCAATGTCCAGTGTACCTACCACCCGGTCTTCCGTGGCGCTGACCGGCAGTTCTACCACCTTCATGGGAAGCATTTCCACCGGCGGTTCCTCGTGGTCGTATTTCTCATGGCATTCATCGCACCAGTTGGCCTTGTCATCAGGGTCGCAGTGGAAGCGGCATCCTTTAATGCATTTTCTCGGCGGCAGCAGGTCTGCCAGCGCACGGACCGCTGTAGACTTGGCGGTGCCCTTTTCCCCCTGGATGAGCACGCCGCCCAGCTTTGGATTGACAACATTCAAAACCAGTGCCTTTTTCATAGTATCCTGCCCGATAATGGCAGTAAATGGGAATGTTCCCTGTCTTTTCATATGTCCTCCTTGTGTATTGGAAATAATAGTGAGCTGGTTGGCTGGTGAGGCCGCTTTGCGACCAAGATTGACGGCCCTTACGGGCCGAAGGTTCTTAAGGTTCTAAGGTTTGACACGGCCTTCTGCCGTGAGGGTTGTGGTATCGCCGCTGCGCGGCGATGAGTATGAAATCAGCGTTACGTATTTAGGAGCTTCCTGCTGCTTTCCTCCTTTGGTGCCTTACGGCACCACCTTCCCCCCGCAAGCGGCAGCACAATGAACCTTCGGGATGAAAGCCCCGTCAACCTTTAGAGCCCTTCCCTCATCAGTTTTCCGTCATAAATGGATTTCTGCCAAGCCCTGCTTCTCCAGATATTTCCGGATAAAGAATTTCTTCATGGTGCATTCCGCTTCGGAAGGCCGCACGCGGCCCTCCTGGTCCAGCCAGCGGGAGAAGCAGCCGCCCCCGCAGAGGGGAAAATATTCGCAGCGCCGGCATTTGGCCATGGCTGTTTGAATGAAATGGCCTACCTGTCTCACTTTATCCGGGTTCCGGCCGGTTTCTACCGTCCCCAGCCTGTATTTTTCCCGTCCCATGAGAGAGGAGCAGGCATAGATGGTGCCATGCACATCCACAAAGGCAGCCTCGCCGTTCATGGCGTAGCACTGGGGAAATTCATAGTTTCCCGATTGGTGGAGCCTTGCCACCCGATCTTCCTGGGTGAAATGGATGTGCCGGCCTGTCACTTTCTCCAGCATCTGCATGCGGCGGTATACCGCTTCCAGCGCCTTCTCCATATCCTCCGGCGACGGCTCGTGAAGGGCACTTCCCCTCCCCTGCTCCCGGAGGATATCAAAGCCCACCTGGTGTACATTGCCGTAGAAATGGGCCATATCGGCTATGCCTGCCAGATCTTTCACCATATCATCGGTGACAACGCAGGTAATGCCGGTACCGATGCCCTCCCGGGCCAGGTTCTGAAAGCCGAAGGCGGAGGCCTTTGACGAAGAGGAGCCGTCTTTCACCGGCCTCGTCCTGTCCATAACCGCTGGCCTGCCGTCACAGGAAATGCCGATGCCCACGTTATGGTCATAGAGGAAGCGGCCTATGTCCCTGGTAAGCAGGGAGCCGTTTGTCTGGATCTGCATCTGGGCATTGAAATGGTTTTCCTCCACCACATGTACCAGTCTTCTAATCAGGGGAAAACGGAGCAGCGGCTCACCGCCGGAAAACTGGAGGAGGAACCGCTCTCCTGAAGCGCCGGCCATCATCACCGCTTTCACTGCCGTGTCCTCATCCATATCCACAGCGTCCACGTCTGACGCATAGCAGTAGCGGCAGGCGAAGTTGCACCGGCCGGTCAGGGTGAGCACCAGCATACGGATAGGCGGCATGCTATTCATCATCATCTCCGTCATCTTCCAGCTCTCCTTCCACGGACAAGTAGAGCTCCTGCAGTTCCTGCTTCATTTCATCCCCTGCATTCCACATCTTGCGCTGATCCGCTTCCAGAAGGGTTTCAGCCATATTCTGGAGGGCCCAGGGATTCACTTTCTTCATCCACTGCTGCATCTTGGGATCAAGGGCATACTTTTTGGCATACTGTTCATACATCCAGTCGTCCATGACGCCGCTGGTGGCATCCCACTGGAAGCTGATGGACAGGCGGTTTGCCAGGTCAGTGGCTCCCTTGTAGCCGTGCTTCATGAGGCCTTCAATGAATTTCGGGTTCATGGATTCACTGCGGAAGACCCGTTTCATTTCTTCCTGCACCGTCTTTACGCCTACGGCGGAACGGTTGGTGCTGTCCCCTACATAGGACTCCGGAGTCTTTCCGCCCAGACTCTTTACGGCGGCAATCATACCGCCATGGAAAGCGTTGTAGTCATCGGAACTTAAAATATTGCTTTCGTGATTTTCTTCATTCTTTACGGTGAGATCCAGGGAAGCCAGCCTTTTCTTGAAAAGTTCCGGCTTGAAAACACCCCTGTTTCCGCCGCCGAAAACATGGCCGCCCCAGCGGACATACACATTGGCCAGGTCGTCCTCGGTCTGCCAGTTTTTGGAGTCAAGCACCGTATTTACGCCGGCGCCGTAGGTACCGGGCGCATCGCCGAAAATGCGGAACGCTGCGTTTCTCCAGGCGTCATCGGCATCCACGCCCTCGTCTTCCATGAGCTTCGTATCTTCTTTTACATGTTTTCTTACGAAATTGTCCTCATCGGACTCATCCAGGGAAGCGGCCAGAAGCACCGCCTTATCCATGAGCTCTGCCAGCTGGGGCAGGGTGTCCCGGAAAAGGCCACTGATACGGCCGGTCACATCGATTCTGGGCCTCTTCAGTTCGGAGAGGGGAATGGCTTCCAGTCCGGAAACCTTGAGGCTCCCCTTCTGCCATACAGGACGGACGCCCAGCATATAGAGAAATTCCGCAATATCCTGGCCGGAGGAACGCATATTGGGGCCGGACCAGAGAACCATGCCGATATTTTCCGGATACTTCCCCTGGTCTGCAATGAATTTTTCAATCATCCGATCCCCCAGTTTCACCCCCAGCTGCCAGCCGGTGGGCGACGGCAGGGTTCTGGGATCCACACCGTAGAAATTGCGTCCTGAAGGAAGGAGGCTGACGCCGCCGGCATTGGGGGAGCCCGACGGCCCCGGTTCCACATACCTGCCGTCTAAGGCATCCAGGGTATGGTCCATTTCCGCTGTCGTTCTTTCGATGCGGGGCTCGATTTCCTCTGTTACGAAATGGAGCAGTTTTTCCAGCTTTTCCTTCCACTGTTCTTCTCCTTCCGCTTCCGGAAGGGCCATCGCCTGATGGACCGCTTCCTCCGTAAATCCGCCGTCCTGCAGGGTGCGGATCACCGTCCTCGTTTCTTGGCGGATACGGGTCATGAGCTCGCCGTAGGTACACTTCATATCTTCGTCCAGCTCGGAAGACCGGCTCTGGATGGTGTCCAGGGTAGTGTGGTATTTCTCAGCCCACAAATCATAAATGGAAGGCACATTATCATTGGAAAGACGGAGCAGCTGCAGAATGCCGTCGGTCAGAAGATCCCCTTCCAATGGCTGGCCCAGGATATGAAGCCCCACATGGACTTCGCTGTCCTTCAGCTCTTCAATGTAATTATGGAGACTTGCCGCATATTCATCGAAGTCCTTTCCTTCTTCATAGGGAATATCCTGATCCAGTTTTGCCTTCTTCACCAGTTCCAGGATAGGCTTTTCCATATCCTCCGCGCCGTTTCCCGTTTCCTTCATATGGGCATATTCATCCATCGTCTTTTCCAGTTCAGAAATTTCATCATAGGCACCGGCATCGGAAACAGGGGCCGGCATATAGCCGATGAGACAGCCGGCAGCCCGCCTCTTGGCAATCATACCTTCGCCGGTAATGGTCATATGGTAGGGATATACGTTGGGAAGGTCTCCCAGGGCAATATCCGGATAGCTTTCCTCATCCAGTCCCACGCTCTTGCCCGGCAGCCATTCCAGGTTCCCGTGGGTACCCATATGAATCACCGCATCCGCCTTCCATACATTCCTGAGCCAGTAGTAGAAGGCCAGGTACTGGTGGGTAGGAGCGATGTAGGGGTCATGGTACGCCTTGGACGGGTCCATGCCGTACTGACGGGACGGCTGCACCGTAAGGAACATATTGCCATCCATGGTGCCGGGAATCAGAATATTTCCTTTTTCGGAAATCATCACATCCCCCGGCGCCTTTCCCCATTCCTCTTCCATCTTCTTCTGTGCATTGTCTCCCAGGGTATTGAAGAAATCTACATACTCTTTAGCTGACAGCTTCTGGCATTCCTCCGCCTGCTTTTCAGTCATCATGGAAATATCATTGGTGGCATGGGAGGTCATGAGTTCGATGAACTTTTCCGTGGTCTCAGGAACGAAATCAATGGTATAGCCCTCATCCTTCATGCGGTTCATGAGACGGATGGCACTTTCCATGGTATCCAGGCCGGAAGCGCTGCCGATATTGGAATTTTTAGCAGGATAATTATGGAAAATGAGAGCTACTTTTTTATTCTCATTCTTCATTTTATGGAGCCGCCCCCATTTACCGGCCTTTCCCACCATCCGGGAAATCCGTTCGGGAATGGGTTTAAATTCCACGCTGCCGTCGTCCTTCTTTACTCTGCCTGCAACAGGCACGCCATGGATGACGCCGTCCAGCTCCGGCATGGCAGCGGCAATAGACATTTCGATGGCATTAAGCCCCTCTCCGTTTTCCCGCCATTCCTTCTCCGATACCAGAAGCGTATAGGCGGTCAGGATGGGGACATTCAGTTTTTTCAGCGTTTCAAGGCTGGCTTTCCCGCTGCCGGTAAGGGAAAATTTCATGGTACTTACCAGGGAATCAATAACCGCCTTCCCGTCCTTCATGAAATAGGTGGAAATCACATCGGACAGGGTGGGCATGCCCAGGCTTGTATCGGGAGAACCGTTGGCAAATACAGGAAGTACATGGTACCCCTGTTTCTCCGCTTCATCTATGAAGGCATTCTGGTAAGACAGGTCGCCCCAGATCCATTCCTCCCGGTAAAACAGAAGACCGATTACCGGCTTGTCATCGGATGAAAACTTTTGAAGGAATGCGTCCCGGTCTGTGGTGAATCCGTCTTCCCTGTCCCTGTCATAAATACCGGCCCAGGTATAGCTCTGCGGTGCCGGCGGCTCCGGCAGGGACTTGTCAAAGAGGGAAGAAGCGTAGAGCCAGAGATTTCTGAAATTTTCCATACCGCCATAGAGGCAGTATTCCCGGAACTTCTTCATCATGTCATCGGTAAGGGCCCCGCTGTGTTCCGCCGTATTTCCATCCACTGCATCTACAAAGTAAGGAATCCCTGATTTTTCCAGAAAGCTCCGGCAGTCCCTCCAGAAACGGGACTTGAGGCCGTTCTTCATAAGGTGGATCATTACCAGGGAGGCGCCCTTCATCTTCCTTTCCCAGGAACGGTTCCAGTCACTGGTCCGCTCCAGAAAAACGGGGATGCAGAGGTCTGAAATTCTTCCTTCCTCCTGCAGTCCGTCGCAGGCCTTCTTAATGGCAGCATATCGTCTGTCATGGTTCGTCATATAGATAATCTTAATGTCGTCCATACATACCTCTTTCTTTGGGAATAGTGCTGAATGCCCCTGCTGACGTTGTTTTCAGCCTCCTTCCTCAGGAAGGAACTGGCGCCATTTGAGCCACTCTGCAGCTTTGGTGCAAAGGGTTCAGAAGGTTCACAGGGTTCAAAGGGTTCAAAGGGAAGGTATCGCCCTGCGGGCGATGAGTTTTATAAGCCGCTCCGCGGCGGACGTTACGTGCTTACCTTCCCGCCCCATCGTCCTTCTGAGCCGCAGACGAAGAATCCCGGAACATGCCGATAGTAACTCCGACCAGCTCACCAGCTCATCAGCCCACTATACATCCATCTCCATTCTCTTTCATAATTTCTATGATATTTATTAATTTGCTTTATATATTATACTATTTTTATTATATTTTTAAAGCCAATTCTTCTGATTAATTTAATAAATTTCTGATTCATTAATAGCATTCAATCTTTCAATATTAAAAAAGCACTGATGAAGCCGTATTTTTCGGTTATCAGTGCTTTGATTCATTTCCTATTTCAGGACTTTCTCGCGGCCTATCTGCAAAAGCCGTGCGTTCCATACTTTTTCATAAAGCAGAGCGGCGCCCCGAAAACCCGAGAGGGGAAGGTCCGAAAAGAATCCTTCATCGTAGGAGGGCCGGGCAATGTGACAGGAGACGAAGGGTTTCTTCAGTCTTTCCAGCCTTGTGGTTTCATGACTGCTTGAAAGGACAAGGCCATCCTTCCAGTTTTCGTAGTCCCGCCGGATATCCTCATCGTCTGCGGTGACCAGACGGATAACGTCTGCTGCCTGGCAGGTTCTGTCCGCAGGTGAAAGGAGGTGGATGGTCAGTCTGGCGGTATCTATCCATTCGCTTCGAAGGGCTTCTGCTATTCCCAGTGCTTCTGAAGGCGGCGCTGCCACCAGCACTTCATCGAACCACAGGGAGCCCCAGAGAGATTCCAGGCAGTTTCCCTTCCGAAGGATGTCCCCTGCCCTTTCCATTTCTCTCTTGAGAAAGGAATCACCATTTCCAAAGGACAGGATCTGAAGCACCTTTTCTATCCATTTCCTGCTTCCCTCAAAGCCGTAAGGGAGGCCCAGGGAAACATAGGGAATATGGAAGCGCTTTTCCATTTCCCTGGCCGCCGGAAGGCCAAGTTCGTCCCGCACCACCAGATTGAAGGCGGCAGAGGGAGCCTTCATGATTTCATCCCAGCTGCTGCCGCAGCCCGGCGTGGAAATGACATGGATACCGCAGCCATGGAGGATGCGCCGGATTTCTTCTCCGTCCTCCCTTCCCTTCAGGTACACGTCGGATAGGCCCAGCACATTGACGGAGGCGGGAATGGTCTTTTCTTCCTTCATCTCCTCCACCACCCGGAGAAAGGCCCGGGCGAAGCCTTCTTCAAAGCGGCCCTTCAGTCCGCCACTGTCCAAGGTATACACCGGCCAGGGCCCGCCGAAGGATTCTGCAATACCCTTCACATCGTCGCCGATGAGGCCGGCGCTGCAGTTGTTTTCAATGAAGACCCGCTCAGCCTGCCCCGCATCCCGGATGCGGGAAAGTCCCCGAAGGATATCCTTCTCCGTGCCGTACACCATGGATGACGGCGACGTACCGGTTGAGATGATACACCGGGCAGCCCGGCTGTTTTCGTCGTCCACATATTTCATGGCATAGAAATAGCACCACAGAGGACCGTTAATGAGGACAAAGCTTCCCGGAATAGAGGCGAAGAAGGCGGCAGAGCCGGTGAGGCCGCAGGTGTCGTTATGGTGACAGGATGATTCGAATTCACACTTTGACATAGGTCATGCCTCCCTTCCTTCCCTTTCGGCACAGCAGGCGGTAAATGGAGGTAAGAAGGGCCAATTCCCCCTCCGTGCCGGCCAGAGGCACCATGGGGATAAAGAGCTGCCGGACGGAAGCACCGTAGATTTCATTGGTTGTAAGAAGGATATCCGCCTCTTCCATGGCTTTCTGCCCCTCTTCTTCGCTGTAAACAGGAATATCTCCCAGCAATGAAATTTCCTTCCTGTCCGCCTCTGCATCTTCCTCCGTGAGGTTGGAGAAAAGCATCACCCCTGCAGGCTTTATATAAAGACTCCTGAGGGAGCGGATGGTGCCGGATGGACGGTACCAGCGCCGTCCCCGGCCGATGGCTATGAATGCTTTTTTCCCCTCCGTCACCGGCAGGAAAGAGGCCACCTGCTGCTTTACCCTTTCCTTTTCTTCCCTGATAATGGCCTCTCCTTTTTCCTTTTCGCCAAGGAAATCAGCCAGCCGTTCTATCCACTGCCATGTGCCTTCCAGTCCCAGGGGATATACAGGGCCCAGGAAGGAAATACCGTAATCCATTTCCAGCTGCCGTGCCCTTTCTTCCATCCCCTCCGGCTGTCCTGCCGTGCCCAGAAGGACAGAAAGGGAAGCTTCCGTCACATGGCTCCACTGGGAAACAGGAACGTACCCGGGAAACTGGAAATCCACTCTAAGGCCGAAGAAGGAAAGAAGCCGTTTCACTTCCCGGGCGTACTGCCCCTCCGGTCCCATCTGGTCCCCTAGAAGAAGGACGCTTCCCTTTTTGTGCTCCTGTTTCCTGAAAAAACGACAGATGACGGCGTCCATGGTTTTATAATAGCCGTCGGAATATTCACCGCCAAGGAAACCGGAAAAAGCCATGGACAGCACCGGAATGCCATAGGTTTCCTCCGCCTCCCGGGCCTCTTCATCCACATCGTCACCGATGACGCCGGCCACACAGGAAGAAGCTATCACAAGGCACTCCGGATGGTACGCTTTCACCGCATAATCGATGCATTCATGAAGCCTTGCGATGCCGCCGAAAATACTGTCCTTTTCCCGAAGGTTTGAGGAAATTAAAGGTACCGGGTCGCCCCTTTCCGGACAGCCGTCGGCGGCAATGCGGTAATGATTTCCCAAATCCATGGTAGACGCCACATGGACGCAGCCTGCAGGACCATGAAATATGACCACACAGCCCTCATCATAAGCTACCGCCCGCCATACGCCGGTCATGGTGCAGCTGGCTGGGCAGGCCGCCGAAAGAAGCCATTTAGTTTTCAGTGCCATACTGTGCCACCAGATTTTCCAGTTCATCAAAACTTATGGGAGTAGGAATGGACTCCGCCTCATTGGTGAGAATAGTCTCCGCCAGCTTCCTGTACACCTCTGCCTGGTGAGAATCAGGCGCATACTGCAGCACTGTCTGCCGGTGATTTTCCGCCAGATTCACCGTCCTGTCCCGGGGAATAAAGGCTGCCAGATGAGTGTTGAGCCTTCCTGCAAATTCGGTGAGCAGCTCCTTCTCCCCCGGCACATTCCGACTGTTTCCAATGATCCCTGCCAGCCGCACCTTCCCTCTGGATGCAAACCGGGCAATGCCTTTGGCAATATTATTGGCCGCATAAAGGGACATAAGTTCACCGGAAGAAACGATATAAATTTCCTCCGCGTACCCTTCACGGATAGGCATGGCAAAGCCGCCGCATACCACATCCCCCAGCACATCATAGAGAACCACATCGCTTTCCGGCAGTGCCTTCATCCGGTCCAAAAGCTCCAGAGCCACAATAATCCCCCGGCCCGCACAGCCCACACCCGGCTCCGGTCCCCCTGCCTCCACACAGGTTATGCCGTGAAATCCGGTATGAATGATATCCTCCCTTTTGATATCTCCTGCATCCTTCGTCCGCAGCATATCCAGCACCGTGGACTTGCAGATATGTCCCAGAAGCAGTCTCGTAGAATCATTCTTCGGATCACAGCCGATCTGGCACACCCGCTTTCCCATGAGACTTAAAGCAGCGGACACATTAGAAGCGGTGGTGGACTTCCCGATACCGCCTTTCCCGTAAAAAGCAATTTTCCTCATAAAGCTCCTCCTTCATGAAAAAAAGATTTTCCTTGTGTATATTATAACAGGAAATTAGAAATACATGGGATGTGAGACAGGGAGATTCTTAGGAGTCATTGTTAAAAGGAAGGCATGAATGCATAGGTTCAGAGGGTTCAGAAGTTTCAAAGGAGTCAGAGAGGAAGGTGGACGGGCCTTTGGTCCCAAGGGTTGGGGCCGCCTGACGGCGGCGGGTTGTGTAGAAGGGTTGTGTTCGCTGACGCTTAAGGGGAAGGTGGCGGCTCCGCCACAGTTTTAAGCCTTCTTCCATTGGAAGAAGGTGGCCCCTAAAGGGTGGCAAAGGAACTGGATTCGTAAGGGAGCATAGCGACCTGGGAATCCAGTGACATGCTTTCCCGTGGAGAAACGACTCACTATGATTTGCGCGTCGCTGTCGCTCCTTCAAATCATGTTCGCTGTGCACGCCGTAGGCGACGGATGACAGCAGGCCTTTCAAAGAAAGGCCGAGGCCCCGCAGGGGCCTGATTTGGGGCATACGTATTCTTGCATATATTCGGTGTTCCTCAGCCCTATCGGGCAGCTCCTTCCCGCCGGACACTGTCATCCGAGCGGCAGCGAAGGATGGTCGACCAGCCAAAAGAAAAGCCCTTCTTAATTCTCGTTGCCCCTTGAGGGGCCATAGGGTGTACGAGGGTAAGAATGATAATATTGCTCTATTGCGGTTCTACGCAGGGCCAACTTTGGTCGACTCGCGCATTCTATGCAGAATGCGCGCAGTACATGGAGCATATGAGACAACCGGTGATAATTCCCAGTCGGCAGGAAGGCTGGCGATTGGCAGTCAGAGCAGAATTTTCGGACCTATCCTCAGGGCTCCGCCCCGCTCCTTTCTAAAAAAGGAGTCTTACGCTGCGCGCTTACCTTGCTGTCACCCTGCTGCCCCCAAAAATCAACCCCCCGCTGCGTAAACAGCGGGGGCATTCCTTATTTCAGTGCATCCCTTGCAATGGCAAAAGCGGAAAGTGTTTTAGCGTCGTAGATTTCCCCTTTCCGGATCATATCCCATACCTTTTCCAGAGGAATGGGAAGAACATCCAGAAATTCCCCTTCATCCAGGTGCTGGGCCGTGTGGACAAGGCCGGTGGCCAGATAGAGGTGAATAGTTTCATTGCAGAAGCCCGGTGTGGTGTACACGTAACCCAGCTTTTTCAGGCTGCCCCGATATCCGGTCTCTTCCTCCAGCTCCCTGGCAGCACATTCATCCGGCGTTTCTCCCGGGTCCATCTTCCCTGCCGGGATTTCAAGGAGAGCCTCACCCACCGGGTAGCGGTACTGCTTGACAAAGAGCACCTTTCCATCATCGGTTACAGGAATGATGGCAGCGGCGCCGCAGTGAAGAATCACTTCCCTTATGGTTTTCTTTCCGGCCAGTTCCACCTGGTCTTTGAAAAGATGGACAATCTGCCCGTCATAAATTTCCTCGCGGCTCACCATTTTTTCTTTTTCAACGCTCATAAGTACCTCCCTTATGGGAAAAGCGGCGGATGGTATCCGCCGCTGGAATGATACAGATATTTATTTCCCTGTGCTTCCCACGCCGCCGGTCCGAAGGCCTTTGGCTTCATCACCGTCAGCCTTCAGGTATTTCATGAAAATACCCTGGGCTACCCGGTCGCCCTTGGAAATATGGAAGGGCTGGGAAGTGGTATTATACACCGCCACCATAATGTGGCCTTCATTGTCCTCATTATTATAGTAGTCGGAGTCGATAATGCCGGTGCTGTTAATCAGTATGAGACCATGCTTGATGGCCATGCTGGAACGGATGTAGATGGCCAGGTACTCATCCTCTCCCATGTAGGCCTTGAGGCCGGTGGGAATGAGGGTGACTTTACCCGGCAGGATATCCATATCCCTTCCGCTTTCTATGTCGTAGCCTGCACTGGAGGCGGTTTTCCTTACAGGAAGGCGGATGCCTTCCTTCTCCCAGGCAGAAACGACTTCAAATCCCCGGCTTCTCATTTGTTCTTCTTTTCCAGAAGGAGAGCCTTGCGGGACAGGTTGATGCGACCCTTATCATCGATTTCAGTGACCTTTACCATGATTTCATCGCCCACATGGACAATGTCTTCCGGCTTTTCCACCCGCTGGAGAGCCAGCTGGGACACATGGACCAGACCTTCCTTGCCCGGCAGGATTTCTACGAATGCGCCGAACTTCATGAGGCGGGTGACACGGCCCAGATAGGTTTCGCCTGCCTTCACTTCATGGGTAAGGCCTTCCACCATCTTCTTGGCCTGCTGGGCAGCCGCTTCGTCGGTGGAGGAAATATACACATGTCCGTCTTCTTCCACATCCAGCTTGGCTCCCGTTTCATCCTGGATCTTGTTGATGGTCTTGCCGCCGGCACCGATAACGTCGCGGATTTTTTCCACCGGAATGGTGATGGCAATAATCTTCGGTGCATAGGGGGAGAGATGATCTGCCGGCTTGTCGATGCATTCCGCAATCTTGCCAAGGATGAAGAGACGGCCTTCGTGAGCCTGCTTCAGGGCTGCCAGCAGAATGTCCCGGGACAGACCGTGAACTTTGATATCCATCTGGATAGCAGTGACCCCTTTCGCGGTGCCGGCTACCTTGAAGTCCATGTCGCCCAGCGCATCTTCCATGCCCTGGATATCGGAGAGAATGCTGAACTTGCCGCCGTTTTCGATGAGGCCCATGGCAATGCCTGCTACCGGAGCCTTGATAGGTACGCCGGCATTCATGAGGGACATGGTGCTGCCGCATACGGAAGCCTGGGAAGAGGAACCGTTGGATTCCAGAATTTCAGAAACTACACGGATAGCATAAGGGAACTCTTCCACCGACGGAATCACCGGACGAAGAGCCCTTTCAGCCAGAGCGCCATGACCGATTTCACGGCGTCCCGGACCGCGGGAACCCTTGGTTTCGCCTACGCAGTAGGAGGGGAAATTGTACTGATGGATATACCGTTTTTCCGTAATGGGAGTAAGGTCGTCGATAATCTGGGTTTCAGACATGGGAGCCAGGGTGGTTACGGAAAGAGCCTGGGTCTGGCCGCGGGTAAAGAGGGCGCTGCCATGAACTCTGGGGAGCAGTCCCACTTCGCAGGTGATGGGGCGGATTTCCGTCAGCTTTCTGCCGTCCGGACGGATGCCTTCATTGGAAATGGAATCCCGCACGATCTGCTTGGTGAGATGATCCAGGCTTTCAGCCACATCGGCTCCGTTTTCCGGATAGATTTCGGCGAAATGTTCTTTAGCAGCCTTCTTTACAGCATCAATATTTCCATCTCTTCTCAGCTTGTCGGCATCGAAAATAGCCTTCTTCAGGTCTTCAGTGGCAAAAGCAGCCACAGCGTCGTCGATTTCCTTCGGAACTTCCGGGAATACCAGAGTGCGCTTCGGTTTGCCCACTTCTTCGATAATCTTTTTCTGGAAACGGCACAGTTCCTTAATTGTTTCATGGCCGAACATGATGGCATCCAGCACTTCTTCCTCCGGAGCCTCGTTGGCACCGCCTTCTACCATCATGATAGCTTCTTCGGAACCGGCAACCGTAATGTTCATGGAAGACTGAGCCAGCTGTTCCTGGGTGGGGTTCACCACATACTTTCCATCTACCCTGCCGATACGGACGCCTGCAATAGGGCCGTCCCAGGGAATATCGGAAATACCGATGGAGGCGGAAGCCCCCAGCATACCGCACAGCTCCGGCGCATTGTCGTAGTCCACAGACAGCACCGTAGCCACCACATGCACATCATTGCGGCAGCGTTTATCAAAAAGCGGACGGATAGGACGATCAATCAGACGGGCATTCAGAATGGCGGAATTCCCCGGACGGCCTTCACGGCGCAGGAATCCCCCAGGCATCTTGCCTACGGCATACATCTTTTCTTCATAATCAACGGTCAATGGGAAGAAATCGGTTCCCTCCCGCGGTTCCTTGCTGGCAGTGGTAGCCACCAGCACCACCGTATCACCGTATCTTACCAGTACGGCACCATTCGCCTGTTTCGCCATTTTGCCGGTCTCAATAATAAGCGGACGACCGGCCAGATCCATCTGAAATGTCTTGAACATTCCTTTTCCTCCTGTAATCAATAAATCCTTTTTCACGTATTTTCTTATTATACAGGATACCTATTATAAAGTGAATAGGAATGTTTCACATCAGATGAAAAAGTCCATCATGGCCGGCAGATACGAAAAAGCAGGAGTACCGCCGCCGGTCCCTCCCCTGCTTGCCTTTGATATAAAATTTCTTTTACGTGAGACTGAAAGGGGTACATATTGGGGTAAAATATTTCCTGATGGATATGCCGGGTACCGGCTGCTTTCTCAGAACCCCAAATTCCATATCCAATCATATTTGATAATACCTATATTCCAGGCATTCGTTTCTGTGATATGGTAAATAAATCCTAATCGCCTTTTTTAAACTCCATTCTGCATTCATATGGAAATCAGACTCTCTTTTTTCATACGGTCTAAAGGCTATTATCTATCATAAGTCTAATACATTTTTACAAGCGTAATTGCAAAATTGGCAACGTTAGTTCTATTTTGCTCTATTCCCATTTTCGATTTTCTCTTATATAATAGACATAGATGAGAGCTTGGGCAAGGTCCGGGGAGTGGCCACGAAAAAATACCCGGTTCCTGGTCCGGCTGCAAGCCATCTCGCATGGATGAAACCATAAGAGCTCCGGGCTTCGGTCCGTTCGATGCGTTATGAGTTTTTCTTGCATTTTCCTGATTAGGCGCCTTGGTTCATTCCGAGGTCTAAGCGAATAGCCTGAAAGAGTCCATCGTCATGATGGAGCGGTGGAAGATTGGCGCATCTGTCTTCTATCCGCCGGGCCTAGCTCTTTCGGGCTTTTCGTGTTGTCTTGAATCGATGAAGGAAGTCTGAATAGAAAAAATCCCCGGAGGACGGGGATTTTTTATTAGGGTGATGAACCAGCTGATTCTACTATGGAAAATGAGTCAACCCCCTCAAGGGCCTCGGCTTTTCTACGAAAAGCCTGCTATCATCCGGCGCTGCAGGCAAAGAATCTTGGTATGCACATCGTTGAAAGCAGAAGACATGACATGCAGGTGGAGGGAAGGTTTTCTCATTTGCTTCCTGTCGTAATACTGCAGTCCCTTACCCTTGAAAAAGAACCTGCGTTATATGTCAATCTTTCCGCCGACCGGTATTTATAACCGGATATCTCAAATATGCCGCGCACCGAGATCCTTCGCGCTGCTCAGGATGACTGTGGGAGGCGGGAAGGATAACGTCTAAGGCGGGAAAGATGGCCTCTGCCTGTTATTCCTTTTCAATTCCCTGCTCTGCCAATTCATTATCCACTAAAAAAGGCTGCCCTTCGGCAGTCTTTTTTTAGAAATCTTATTTCAGGCGCAGGCCCAGTTTTGCACCGAGAGCTCTGTAGCGTTCGATGTCTTTGCGACGGAGGTAGTCCAGCATATTTCTGCGCTGGCCAACCATTTTCAGCAGGCCGCGGCGGGAATGATGGTCTTTCTTGTGGGATTTCAGGTGTTCGGTGAGGAGAGCGATTCTCTTGGAGAGGATGGCAATCTGAACTTCCGGAGATCCGGTGTCGCCTTCATGGACTGCGTAGGTTTCAATGATTTCTTTCTTTGCTTCAGCTGTTAACATAATAGCCTCCTATAAAAATATAAATTGCTGTATCCAGGTCTACGCCGGAGTTGCGATAAACTGGGGTACAGTTCAACCACGTGTAATTATACATGAACAGACCTTGGATTGCAAGGAAATTCTTACCCCAGAAGAACCCGGTCACTCATGGCGCCGGAGGTTTCCTCGAATTTCTTCAGCAGGTCGTCGATGGTAAGTTTCTGCTTTTCTTCAGGGCTGTAGTCGGCAATGATGGTGCCGCTGTTCATCATGATGAGGCGGTTGCCGTATTTCAGGGCGTCTCTCATGTTGTGGGTAATCATGAGGGTGGTGAGGTGCTGTTCGTGCACGATTTCATCGGTAATCTTCAGCACTTTGCCGGCAGTCTTCGGGTCCAGGGCGGCCGTAGGTTCATCCAGAAGAAGGATGTCCGGCTTTTTCAGGGTGGCCATGAGAAGGGTCAGTGCCTGGCGCTGGCCGCCGGAGAGGAGGCCGATTCTGGTGGAGAGGCGGTCTTCCAGTCCAAGGCCCAGACGGGCTACCATGTCTCTGAACCGTTCGTGGTCGCCGGAGGAAAAGGCCCAGCGGAGGCGGCGGCTCTCCCCTCTTCGGGAAGCGATGATAAGGTTTTCTTCCACCTGCATGCCGGCGGCGGTGCCTTTCAGGGGGTCCTGGAAGACGCGGCCGATGTACTTGGCTCTTTTATATTCGCTCACCTTGGTCACGTCGTGGCCGTTGATTTCAATGGTGCCGCTGTCGGGGATGTAGGCACCGGCGATGGAGTTCAGGAGGGTACTCTTACCTGCGCCGTTGCTTCCAATGACGGTGCAGAAGTCGCCGTCGTTCAGGGTGAGGGAGAGATGGCTCAGGGCTTTCTTTTCATTGGTGGTTCCTTTGAAGAATGTTTTGCTGATGTCTGTAACTTTAAGCATGATCAGCCCACCTTTCCGATATTGACTTTGCCTTTAATCATAGGTGCAGCCAGGGCAAGCATGACAAGGATGGCGGTGAAGAGTTTCAGGTCGTTCGGCGGCATGCCCAAGTAGAGCACCACCGCAATGACCACGCGGTAGATAATGGAGCCTACCACCACCGCCAGGAGGGAGCCGGAGAAGCTGTCTACGCCCAGAATGACTTCGCCGATAATGACGGAAGCAAGGCCGATGACGATGGTGCCGATGCCCATGCCTACGTCCGCAAAGCCGTTATTCTGTGCCACTACGGCGCCGCAGAGGCCGATGAGGGCATTGGAAATAAAGAGGCCCATGATAATCATGGTGTCAGTGTTCACGCCCTGGGCACGGACCATCTGGGGGTTGTAGCCGGTGGCACGGATGCACATGCCCAGCTCCGTGCCGAAGAACCAGTAAATGAGGGCGGAAATAATAATCATGAGCACTGCCGGTACGATGAATGCAGCGGTGGACTGGCTCACATGGAGCAGGCTGGCTGTGGTGGAAAATACGGTGTCCACCCGGAGAAGGGAAATATTTGCCTTTCCCATAATATGAAGGTTGATGGAATAAAGGGCAATCATGGTGAGGATACCGGCCAGGATGGCGGGAATCTTCAATTTGGTATACAGGATGCCGGTGACGGTGCCTGCAATGAGGCCGCCTGCCGCACCGGCTGCAATGGCTGCCCAGGGAGAGGTGCCGGAAGCGATGAGGGATGCTGCAATGGCGCCGCCCAGGGGGAAGCTGCCTTCACAGGTCATATCCGGTACATCCAGTACACGGAATGATAGAAATACACCGATGGCCAGAATGGACCACATGAGTCCCTGGGCCACGGTGGAAACTGCTAAATCTGCCATTTGATTTCCTTCCTTTATAGAAATAAAACAATCAGGGTCTTGCGGGCTGTCCATCATAGAGGTACAGCTTTCTGGAACGCTGCCACAGGTCGCCGGGCAGCGGAATGTTCAGACGGTTCACCTGTTTCATATTGATGACGATATCCGGATCCTGCTGACGCATGATGGGAATGTTCTCAGGAATCATATCCCCTTTCAGCAGCTTTGCTGCGATGCGTCCGCCGGCAAAACCCATGCGGTAGTAGCTGGGGGAAACGGAAATGACAGCGCCCCGCCGTACCATTTCCGCCTGCTCGCCGATAATGGGAATGCCTGCATCGGTCATAATCTTCACGATTTCATCAAAATGGGAAAGAAGTTCCGTGTCTTCCGGTACATAAAGGGCGGTAATATAGCCCACCAGTTTCTGAATCTGGGGTGCTGCCATCTTATCGGGCTGGTAAGCCACCTCATAAAGGTGGATGCCCTTCCGGGCTGCCACATCCCTCAGGATTTCCACCTGCAGCGATGCAGCGGCGTCGCCGGGGTTGTAAAGGATGCCCAGCTTTTCCAGGGACATGCATCGGCCGGCCATGCGGATCTGAGAAAGAATGGCCGGCGTATCCATAATGCCGGTGAAGTTATGGTGTCCTTCAAAATCCTTATCCTTTTTGAAATTCATGACCCCTACCCCGACTACGGGAATGTTTTTCGTCACCTTCGCAGCTGCTTTGGCGGAATCAGTGCCGATGGCAATGATGAGATCCTTCCTGTCACGGGCAAACTTCTTGGCCGACGCCTCCAGCTTCTTGTCATTGCCCTTAGCCTGCACGATGTCGATTTTGGCTCTGCTGCCTTTGCTGTAGCCTTCTGCTTCCAGGGCTGCCAGTACGCCTTCGGTCATCTTATTCTGCTCAGCCAGGTCATCGGACTGCAGGATGCCGATGGAATACACATCCTTCGAGGCAATGGGAATCACATTCTCATTCACCGGTTCCGGTGAAGAAGACTGGTACAAGATAACGGCCATTGCAATATTGCACACCGCGAAAATAAGCATTAACCACCAAAGCTGTTTCAGTTTTGAAGCCACGACACAAACCCTTTCCCTAAAATTTCAAAACCATAGATAAAGAGTAACCTCCGGTTAAAACGGAAGTTACTCTTTGTCGTTTCACATATAACGTCAGATCATTTCTGCCCGGTCAAGAACTTCCTTCGGAATCTGGATGCCCAGTGTTTCCATTTCACTCTTATTGATGTAAAGCTTCGTCTTGTCTGCCCCTTCCACAGGGAAATCTTTTACCGTCTTATTTCCCTTCAGGATTTCCGCAGCCATCTGGCCTGCCCGGTGTCCGATATCATAGAAGCTGATGGACTCGGAAGCCAGCACGCCGTTCTTTACATGGCCCACTTCTGCGCCGTATACGGGGATCTTCTCCCTGTTGGCAACAGCCATAAGAGTAGGAATGGAAGACGCGATAATGTTATCGGTAGGTACATAAATAGCATCTACCTTACCGCCCAGGAAGCCTTCCGCCACCTGCTGCACATCATTCACGGAATTCACCGTCAGTTCCACCACATCAATGCCCAGGGGCTGGCAGTTTTCCTTCAAATGCTTTGCCTGCACCACAGAATTGATTTCACTGGAATTGTAAATAATCCCGATTTTCTTGACATTCGGCTGGATTTCCTTAATCAGCTTCACCTGCTTATCCACAGGCCCCCGGTCATTGGTACCGGTCACATTGCTGTCCGGTGCCTTCTCCGACTTCATAAGCTTTGCATTTTCGAAATCGGAAATAGCGGTGCAGATAATCGGAATCTTATCAGTCGCATTGGCCATGGCCTGGGCTGCCGGTGTGGAAATGGCACCGATGAGCTTGTAATTGCCGGACACATAACGGTTGGCAATGGCCTTCAGGTTGGACTGGTCGCCCTGTGCATTCTGCTGGTCGATTTCCACCTTGTCCTTCAGACCTGCTTCATTCAGCGCATCCACAAAGCCCTTATTGGACTCATCCAGCGCCGGGTGCTGCACGATCTGTACAATCCCCACCTTCATCTTGCCACTGGAACTGCCGCCGCTTCCGCCGCCGCATCCTGCGAATACACCTGCCGCCATAAGGCCGCATAAACCTACTGCCAGAATCTTCTTCCATTGACTTCCTGCCATTCTACTGTTCCTCCCTTTTTTATTTTGCATCCATTCTCCTCTTCCAACGCTCCATAACTCCTAATCAAACTATCCTTCAAATGAAACCGGAACGAGCAGACTTCTGCATTGAACTTGCGATAATTATAGCATATTTTCTGCATGGATACCATGTGGAAAATAGATAAAAGAGGTCGCTTCACCTATATGATTGTCCCACCGCTTGCGGGGGGAAGGTGGTGCCGCAGGCACCAAAGGGGGAACAGGTTCAGAGGGTTCAGAGGGGAAAGGTTCTTAAGATTGACCGGCCCGCCGGGCCGGAAGGTTCTCAGGTTTGACAGCGGCCTTGGGCCGCTGAGGGTTGTGGTGGCCGCTACGCGGCAGATAAAAAAGGGGGGCGCGGCTTCGCCGCAGGTTGTGTAGAAAGGTTGTGTTCGCTACGCTCAAGAGGCGAAAAAAGGGTTCTAAAGATTGACCGGCCAGCCGGGCGGTCGGTTCTCAGGTTTGACAGCAGTCTTGGGCCGCTGAGGGTTGCGGTGTCGCCGCCTTTGGCGGCGATGAGTATGATATAGTCAGCGCTACGGGATTATCCTTTGTGTCACCAATGCTGCATAACGGAGAGCTAAAGCCTCCTTCCTCTGGAAGGCAGAAATCAGCAACATTTCTGAGCCGGGCTATTATGTGAGCATAGCCTGCACATTAAGCGAACACCTCAAAGCCCGGCCGGGGGTGTCGCCGTTAGGCGACGGAGGATAGCAGGCATTTCGTAAGGGGCGCGCTGATTCAGTCGTTATCAGATTTCATTCTTGCATTTTTGTTCAATACAAGGAATAAGCCGACGCGAATAGCCAAAGCTATTTAAGGAGGCTTATGACGCAGTATTGGACAAAAATGCTTATGAAATCTGATTCTTAGGCTGAATCAGTGCTCCCCTCAAAAAGCCGAGGCCCCGCAGGGGCCTGATGTGGCGCATTAGGGAAATGCCGCCTTTCGGCGGCCTCCCCCTTCCACCACTGACGTGGTCCCCCCACCCCCGAGTGCGGGGGTGGGCAAGT
>NZ_CALGPS010000165.1 GCF_937959425.1 uncultured Dialister sp. | reverse complement strand
CGGTGGCCACCCCCTATCCGGCTGCGCCGGACTTCTCCACGGGAAAGCGTCTCACACGATTCTCAGGTCGCTTGGCTCCCCTACGAATCGTGTTCGCTTGCCACCCCTATTCAGGGGACAGAATAGGGCCTCTCTGCATTTTCCTTCTGTGTCATATGTGGCACATTGCTCAGCGCCCATAGTGCCCCCGCTTTAGCGGGGGAAAGGTGGTGCCGTAAGGCACCAAAGGGGGAATCGCCGGAATGGTACAGGAAGAGTATGACTGCATTGCGTGTCCCCACACATTTTCTTTCCCCTTGAGGTGGCAAGGGAACGGGATTCGTAGGGAGCCAACGACGACTGAGAATCCCGTGACACGCTTCCCTTTGGGGGAAGTGCCGCGAAGCGGCAAAAGGGTGTACGAGGCAAAGCAACGGTATGTCACTCATTTTTTGACCTGACCGCCGAAAGGCGGCCTGCTCCGCTTTAGCGTTTCATTCCGATTCTTACCTTCATCCACCCCTTCGCCACTACGTGGCCCTCTTCACCGGTCAGTCAAGCAAAAGGTAGGCCTCTCTATATTTCTCGTTTCCCCTTGAGGGGAAGTGCCGCGGAGCGGCAAAAGGGTGTACGAGGGTAAGAATAATTATGATACTCCTTCGCCAGTTTATGCAGGGCCAACTTTGACTGACTCGGAGACCCTATGCAGGGTCTCCGCCTAAAGGGGACGCAAGGGTTTGTGAACATAAAGCCATTCGTATCATCTCTATTCTTACCATCCTGCCAAATTGGCCGCCTGCGGCGGCCACCCCCTATCCGGCTGCGCCGGACTTCCCCCCTATTCAGGGGGCAGAATAGGGCCTCTCTATACTTCCCTCTATCATCATATGTGGCACATTGCCCAGCGCCCATAGTGCCCCCGCTTTAGCGGGGGAAAGGTGGTGGCGCCAGCCACCAAAGGGGGAATCTCCGCGATGGTAAGAAGCACTTATGAGTCATTTCTCCATGTACCAACCCCTTCCACCGCTTACGCGGTCCCCCTCCCCCTGCAAGCAGGGGGAGGCAAGTTTAAAGTGTACACGGTCCCCCTCCCCCTGCAGGCAGGGGGAGGCAAGTTTAAAGTGTACACGGTCCTCCTCCCCTGCAGACAGGGGGAGGCAAGTTTAAAGTGCACACGGTCCCCCTCCACCTGCAGTCAGGGGGAGGCAAGATTAAGGTGCACGCGGTCCCCCTCCGCCCCGGTGGCAGGTTTTAGTGTATGGTCGGCTTTGCCGCCCCACAGAAAAGGCGCCCTTCTTTCTGAAAGGGCGCCTTCTTTATTTACCATTCACCATTTACCATTTCTTTCTGCGTCCAGCCGACAGCCGTCCCCCCAGCTCACTAGTACACCAGCTCACCAGTCCACTACCTCCCTACATCCTTGGATTTCTCTTATCGGCGTACATTTTCTTATCCACTTCGGAGATCAGGCTGTCTATGTCGGTGACGGGAGCGGTGCGGAGGGCGCAGCCGAGGGCTATGGAGAGGCCCTGGAGGGCGAGTTTGGATTTCAGTTCTTCTTTCACCTGCAGCACTTTTTCCGGCGATGCTTCTTCCAGCGCCATGATGAATTCGTCGCCGCCCATGCGGAAGGCGTGGTCTCTGCCCACCAGGTCGGCCATAAGGGAGGAGAGGGTGATGAGGGCGCGGTCGCCGGCTTCGTGGCCTTTGCCGTCGTTAATCTGTTTCAGTCCGTTCATGTCGCCGAAGAGGAAGGCTGTTTTTCTGCCCGCCGGAAGGGCGTGGATGTATTCCATGAAGGAGCGGCGGTTCATGAGGCCGGTGAGCTGGTCCACGTGGCCCATGGCTTTCAATTTGTCCATGGTGTCCCTGTTCCGTATCATGATGGCGATGAAGCGGGTGAGGGTGGCGAGGAGTGGGCTGGCTTCTTTCATGGCTTTTTCGGAGGGGTTTACGATTTCCGTGTAGCCCAGGGACTGGCCGCCGATGAGGAGGTGGCCGGAGATGAGGCGTTTGAGGCCTTTCCGGTAGTCGGAGGCAGCAAAGCCGTAGGATTTGGCCACGGCGTCGATATCTTCGATGATGGCCACCTGGTCGGCGCCGAATCGGTCGTAGATGGGCCGCACCATGTCCGCCGGTACGTGCTGGTATTTCTCCTGCTCCGGCACGGCGCCCTTTCTGCACCATTCGTAGGTGTTTTTGAAGCTGCCGTCTTCCTGTATTTCAAAAATGCATGCCTTTTCCGCTTCCAGGATTTCCCCTATGCGGGAGAGCATTTTCATGATACCCTCATGGGGATTTGTGGCCGAAAGGCCCAGTTCGATGGCGTCATTCACCGCCATTTCCTTGAAGACCATGTAGTTCTTTTTGAAATCCCGCTCTGCGTAGCCGCCCAGGTTGGTGGCGATTTCAAAGTGACAGGTTTTCCCGTACCAGGAAATCAGGGTATGCTGGGTGAGGTAGTCGTGGCCGGTGAAGCGGTTATGGAAGGTCTGGGTATAGAAACGGTCCCTCCGGATAAAGGCCAGGGGGCAGCCGTCACAGGGTCTGTCTCCGCCCAGAATCACTTCATAGCATTTCTTCCCTGTATAGTCATAGTCCCCCGGGTATCCCAGATCCCGAAGGCCTGCCTTATTGATATAGAGAAGGCTGTAGTCATCAGGGTCGGATATGGCCACCTGGTCACTGCTGTTGTCGAAGACCCTTCTGTCGAAGGTGATCCTGTCGCCGCGGTACAGGGACTGGCCGTATTTCTGATTTTCCGCTTCCGAAAGTCTCCGGGAAAGGATACGGAAGAGGTCATCCGCCGTCCTTGCTTCGGAGCCCAGGGCCAAGGCGTACTGCAGGAAGAGTGTCACATTCCGCCCGCCGGCCTGGTGGATTTCATGAACCCGGTTAGAGAGCTCCAGCATGCGCTGGCGGATATCGGAGGTGCTTCTCATCTTCATCATCACCAGGAATCGTCCGCTTCCCAGATAGCCGATGGCTTCCCGATGGAAGAAGAACCGGGTAAGGGTATCCGTAAGCTTTTTCAGGAGTTTTTCCCTGGTATCTCCGCCGTAGAGACGGCCCGCTTCGTCCAGGGCCGGTATGCTGAGGAGCAGGGCGCCGTAGTTTTCTCCATGGGCGCTGTAGTTTTCCTGGAAGGTCATGGCAGTCATGACCATGCCCCGGAAGTTCAAGAGGCCCGTTTCCGGGTCGATGAAATCCAGTTTCCTTTCCGCGCGGAAATGGGCGGCCATTTCGTCCATGTCAAAGAAATAGCCCATAAGGCCTGCGATATCATTACCCAGGTACAGGGGGAATTTCGTAGACCGGATACGGTGCACCTGTCCCCGGATAATGCAGCGGCCCAGCACTCTGCGGGAGATATGCCCTTCCTCCAACACCTTTTTCTCTTCCTTTTCGAAATGGGTGCCGTCCACATGCCAGCCTATTTCTTCATCGGTTCTGCCCAGAATGTCTTCCAGGGACAGCCCGAACTTCTCCAGAAAGGCGCGGCTGGCACCAAGAAAGCGGCGTTTCCTGTCCTTCCAGAAGAAGCAGAGGCTCCCGTTTTCCATGAGGGCCGTAAAGGCGGACTCCTGCAGGTTCCAGTCGCTCCGCCCGCCTGTGGACAAACCATAGGAGGCGGCGTAGAGGGAGAGCAGTGCCTTCCCGTCCTCCGCTTCATCCACCGCCGTGTCCTTGATGCCCAGCAGGATTTCACCGTCCTCCGCAGGCCCCATGAAGGCAAGATTAAACTCCTTCCACCGGTAGCTGCCGTTTTCCATGCGGACTCTGAAAAGGCCGGTAACAGCACTTGCACGGGGATTTTCCGCTTCCTTTTCCAGATGTTCCCTGCCCATAAAGGCAAGGAAACGCTTCCGGTCTTCCTCATGGACGAAATCCGCCATTTTCATAAACTGTTCCTTAGGCACCGTTTCCCCGTTTACTGCCAGCCCGTTCATGGACTCCATCACTTCCACCATGCCCGATTTCTTCAGTACATAGAGACCGTCATAGATGGTGAAGAGATGGCGCAGCAGCTTATCCATGTAGGATACAGCCTTCCGCTCCTCCCGGCCGGACAGGGCGTAATACTCCAGCTTCCCGGCGTACAGCTTCCCCTGGGACACCAGCACCTTCAGGGAGCAGTGCACGTACTGTCCCCGGAAAAGGTACATCATGGTCTCCTTCCGGTGATGTTTCCAGGATGCTTCCATGAGCTGGCGGAACTGCTGCTTCACCGTCCTGTCCATGGCGATGATACGCCTTCCGTCCTTCATGAAATAGTCTGCATGAAGGGAAGAGGCCTCCTGGCGGCTGGCATCATTTTCAAAGAGGATTTCGATTTCCTCCCCGTCGAAAAGGAAAGCGCCGGAGGGATTGTCCCCCACCACATTGGCCAGTCCCACCCCGTCATAGAGGGCCGCTTCCGCCGCCGTCTCCACGCCCTGATGATTCTCCACCACCTGCCGGTAGCTTTCCTCATAGGGCAGGGGCCTGCTGTAGTAATATCCCTGGATTTTCTCGCAGCCCACGCTTTTCAGGAAATCCGCCTGCTCCTTCGTTTCCACCCCTTCCGCCAGGGTATGGACGCCAAGCTCCTTGGCCATAAAGATGACGGAGCTGATAATCTTCTTCCCTGCCTCATTCATATCCCGCTGGAATGCCATGTCCAGCTTCAGGGTATCGAAATGATAGGACTTCAGCACATTCAGGGTGGAATAGCCGCTGCCGAAATCGTCCAGCCAGCACTCATAGCCCGCCTTCCGGAAACGGTCAATTTCCAAAGCCAGCCGATTTCCATCCCTCTTCAGGGCCGTCTCTGTGATTTCCATATGGAAAAAGCTGCGGGGCACCTGGTATTTCTTCACCATGCTTTCCATGAAAAGGAAGGGATTCATGGTCTCAAAGTCCACAGCCGAAAGATTCACGGAAACCGGCACAAAGGGCCGCCGGTTATCCCGCAGGAAACAGTACCGCATGGCCACCTTTTCAATCACATAGGTATCCAGCAGATGGATAAGCCGCGCCTCCTCCAGCACCGGCACGAAAATATCCGGCGTAATCAGCCCCCGCTCCGGATCCTCCCACCGGGCCAGGGCCTCCGTGCCGCACACCTTTCCTGTAAAAGAGCGCACCACCGTCTGGTAGTACACCTTGATATATCCCTTCTCCAGAGCCTCCTCGAAATGGCCCAGCACATAGGCCCTGTCCGCCAGCCACCGGCCCATACAGTCCTTGTACAGCACCCAGGTACGGCCGGCATCCCCCTTAATCCAGTCCGCTGCAATCTTCGCCCTGTCAAAAAGCAGATGGAGACTGCTTTCCGTTACTTCCACATTCTCCGGATTGACGATGTGCACCCCCGCCTTCAGACGCACGGAAGAATCATTCACATACCCGTCCATCTCCCGGGCCACCGCTTCGATCCGCTCCTTCACATCCTGATGGGGCGCCAGCACCGCAAACGTATCCCCCGTGAGATGGGCTATCAGGGCATGGGGAAAATGGGCCCGAAGCCTTTCCGCCATATACCGGATGACCTCATCCCCCGCCTCCATGCCATGGCGGGAATTATAGACCTTGAAATTCGTAAGATTGAAATACAGCGGCACCCGCCGTCCGAAAATGTGATTCTCCACATCTTCCAGGGCCAGATGATAAATGGCAGGATAAAAAGACTCCCGGGTCATGAGCTGCTCCGCCTCATCCACCTTCCCTTCATTCTGACGGCGGACACAGGTCACGCACCACACCTTCCCGAAAGCGGCCGTCTCCTCCATGCCTGCCATGCCCTCCACCGGCACAGCCTCCCCGTCCTTCGTCTTCAGAAAGAAAGGGAAAGCGCTCACATTCCTGCTCTTCCCCGCCTCATATCGCTGGCGCAGAGGAATATACCGCCCCTCCGTGAGTCCCTCGAAGGAATGGTTCAGAGAAAGAAGCTCCTCCAGAGACGAAAATCCGGTCAAAGAAAGAAACGCCCTGTTTCCATAAAGCAAACGCTCCTCATCGTCCATGGAAACAAAACAAATCCCGCAGGGCAGCCCCTCCACCACATCGCATACCATCTGACTCGTGCAGTCACTCATACCTATCATCCCGTCTCAAAATCCGGCCGGATTCCCAAGCCCGTGAAACATTTCCTCGTCCATAGCCCAAAAGCATAAAGCACTATGTTATATTAGTCTAGTTTAAACTTATTATACCACAGATTATTACAAGTAATGAGCGGGGATGGGGCAGAGTGAAGGGATAATGGCGGCAGCGCCGCAGGTTCAGAGGGTTCAGAGAGTTGTGGTGGGCGCCCATGTGGAAAATGGTAAATGGTGAATTGTAAATGGTGAATGAATGTGGCACCCTGAACATAAAAAGGCGCCTCTTTTGATAAAACCTGGGAGCCGCCCTGGCGGGCGGGGGAAAACAGGCAAACCGCGCCTAACGGCGCGATGGAAATACACCCCTATCCCCGCCTGCGGCGGTACTTCTCCCGGAGGGGGGACAGAACAACCCGTGCTCTGCATTGAGCCACTTATGAGAAAATAGCCTCGCGGAGCTTTGTTGTCCCCCCGCCTGCGGGGGGAAAGTGGTGCCACAGGCACCAAAGGGGGCGCCGCGACGGGAAAATCACTTATGTCTCATCTCTCCAGATACCATTCTGCCGAATTGGCCACCTGCGGTGGCCACCCCCTATCCCGCTGCGCCGGACTTCCCCCTATTCAGGGGGCAGAATAAAACCGCAGAAAACCAATCACCTTATAAGTACTACAAGGCATAGCGCCGCTAAAAGTTTCCCCTCCGGGGGAAAGGTGGTGCGTCAGCACCAAAAGGGGTGCATTTCCATCGGGCGAAGCCCGGTTGTATGGTTTTCCCGCCGCTGCGGCCATAACCTCAAATTGCCCGAAATGCCCAGCACCCATAGTGCCCCCTGAACAGGGGGAAAGGTGGTGGCGCCAGCCACCAAAGGGGGAACCGCCGGAGTGATACAAGGAGCATATGATTCATTTCTCCGTGTACCATTCTTCTGAATTGGCCGCTACCATCGGTCAGCCGACTAAAAGGAAGGCCTCTTATTGGGCAGGCTAGAGGCCAACTTCGGCTGACTTGGAGGTCCTATGCAGGACCTCCACAGCCACCCCTTATCCGGCTGCGCCGGACTTCCTCCACTGGAAAGCGTCTCACGTGATTTTCAGGTCGCTATCGCTCCCCTACAAAT
>NZ_CALGPS010000164.1 GCF_937959425.1 uncultured Dialister sp. | reverse complement strand
GGAGGATAGCAGGCCTTTCGCAGAAAGGCCGAGGCCCCAAAGGGGCCTAATGTGACTCTTCCGTGAAATGCCGCCTTTCGGCGACGCCTTTGCACAGCAAAGACCTATCCTCAGGGCTCCGCCCAGCTCCTTCCAGTGGAAGGAGCCTGCGTTACGGGATTTTCTTTCTGCTGCATAAATCGTGCTAAACATTCTGCTGAATTGGCCACCTCCGGTGGCCACCCCCTATCCGGCTGCGCCGGACTCCCTCCACGGGAAAGCGTCTCACTTGGTTCTCAGGTCGCTTTGCTCCCCTACGAACCAAGTTCGCTTGCCACCCTATTCAGGGGGGTAGAATATGGCCCCTCTATGTTTTCCCGCAGAGTCAAGTAGCACAAATGCACAGCACCCATAGTACCCCCCGCCTGCGGGGGAAAGGTGATGGCGCAGCCACCAAAGGGGGTGCCGCTTTTCCATCGCCCGCCAGGGCGGTTGTGAAGGTTTTATCATAATGGCGCCCCCATATTCCCAAAAGGCGCCCACCACCACCCTCTGAATCCTTTGCACCTTTTGCACCCTCTGAACCCTCACGCCCAAAGGGCGTGTTCCTAACTCCGCCCCCGCCGCGTCAGCGGCCACAACCCTTGGCACCGAGGGCCGTCAGGCCCGATGGATGCCATACGCCCCTCTGCGGCCAAAGGCGGCAGGCCCCTTCGGGAATAGCGAACCCGATTCCAACCCCAATCCCACCGCAGGCGGCTCCCCAATCCCCTAAAATTCAAAAAAACTCCCCCACAGAGTTTCCACTCTGCAGGGGAGTTCATTTCTTCACATGATCCGATCAGTCTTTGTACTGCTGGGGAAGTTCGGTAACTCTTGCTACGCCGGAAGCAATGGCTGCTTTAGCAACTGCCTTTGCCACTTCATGGGGTACTCTTTCGTCGAATACATCTACCACTACGTGATCCGGATCCAGGGTGCACTTGGTGGCCAAGTCTGCCAGGGCGTGAGCAGCTGCCAGTTTCATTTCTTCGTTGATCTGGCGGGCTCTTACGTCCAGGGCGCCGCGGAAGAGGCCCGGGAATACGGAGGAGTTGTTTACCTGGTTATGCATGTCGCTTCTGCCGGAGCCATAGATGAATACGCCCTTTTCTTTAGCTTCTTCTTCCATGATTTCCGGTACCGGGTTTGCCATGGCAAATACGATGCTCTTGTCGGCCATGGTCTTGATGGCGTCGCAGTTGAATACACCGGGAGCGGAGCAGCCGATGAGTACGTCTGCGCCTTTGACGGCGTCGGCGAAGGTGCCCTGTTTGTTTTCGGGGTTGGTCTTCTTAATCAGTTCCATCTGTACGCGGTCCCGTTTGCCATTGTCATAGAGGATGCCTTTGGAGTTGAGGATAGTCATGTTTTCCGGTTTTACGCCGTCTTCCAGAAGGAGGCGGGCAATGGCGGTGCCTGCTGCACCGGCGCCGTTCATGACGACCTTGATTTCATCGATTTTCTTGCCGGTGACTTTGAGGGCGCCCAGAAGAGCTGCCAGGGCAGCGATGGCAGTGCCGTGCTGGTCATCATGGAATACGGGGATGTTCATGATTTTCTTCAGTTCGTCTTCAATATCGTAGCATTTCGGGGAGGAAATATCTTCCAGGTTGATGCCGGCGAAGTTCTTTTCCAGAAGTTTTACGGTGTGGATGAATTCATCCTTATCCTTGGTGTCAAGGACGATGGGGATAGCATCAATGTTGCCGAATCTCTTGTAGAGGGCGGATTTGCCTTCCATAACCGGCATGGCAGCTGCAGCGCCGATGTCGCCCAGGCCCAGAACGCGGGTGCCGTCGGAAATAACGGCAACTACGTTGCCTCTCCAGGTCATTTCCAGGGACAGGTCTTCATCCTTTTTGATTTCCAGGCAGGGAGCGGAAACGCCGGGGGTGTATACGATGGCCAGGTCATGGCCGTCTTTCATGTCCGCATTGAGGGCGGTTTTAATCATCTGGTGCTTTTCTTTACGAAGAGCAATGGCTTCTTTCTTCAGTTCTGCAGTATCCATTCTTTTCCTCCTTGTGATAAAGAATACAATCAGTCTTTAATGGCAGGCATGTTCCTGCCATTGAATATTTCATACATTTCCTGTTTCAGCAGGCGGCGGATTCTCTTCTGTTCCCTAGGACTCAGATCCTTTTCGGTCATATCGAAAAGGTAGTTGTCCAGTTTGAAATCGTGGAGAATCATTTTGGTATGGAAAATATTTTCCTGATATACATTGACGTCGATCATGTCATAGGCATGCCGGAGTTCCGGCGCCATGTAGTTCTGGATGGAATTGATCCGGTGGTCAATGAATATTTTCTTTCCATTCACATCACGGGTAAACCCTCTGACGCGGTAGTCTGTAATGACGATATCCGCCTCGAAAGAACGGAGCAGAAAATTCAGTGCTTTCAGCGGAGAAATCTGTCCGCAGGTGGATACGTCAATATCCGCCCGGAATGTACAGATGCCGTCCTGGGGATGCATTTCCGGATAGGTATGGACGGTGATATGGCTTTTGTCCAGATGGGCTACCACATCCTGTTTTTCCACTTCCTCTTCCGCAATGAGCATGGTCACGCTGGCGCCCTGGGGATCATAATCCTGCTGGGCGATATTCAGTACCTGGGCGCCGATGGTGTCGGCCACTTTCTGGAGAATGCCGGTGAGCCTCTCCGCACTGTACTGCTCGTCAATATAGGCGATATACTTTTTTCTCTCTTCTTCCGTGCTGGCATAGCATACATCATACATGTTGAAGCTGAGAGTTTTCGTCAGGTTGTTGAAACCGTAAAGCTTAAGCTTACTCCTTTTCATGAAGTAAACTGACACCTCCCTGTGTTCCCTTTGATGGAACATTCAAATTATAACATAAGGTTACATATTTTTAAATAGGCTGGTAACAGGTATACCTTTTAAGTATTAATAAGTATAGACTCCATGACTTTTGGTCACCTGTTACATTTTTGCATTTTCCAGCTTATCCAGAAGCGCCCTTAAAGCCCTCCCCCGGTGGCTGATTTTATTCTTTTCCTCCATCGGAAGTTCCGCCATGGTCTTCCCATAGGAGGGCAGGTAGAAGAGAGGATCATAGCCGAATCCTCCTTTTCCCTGGTAGAAATCGCGGATAATCCCTTCGCAGGTGCCTTCCGCCGTCATTTCCTTCCCGTCAGGCCATGCCAGAGCCACTACACACACGTAGCGCCCTTTCCTATCTTCTCCCTTGTAAGGCTTAAGGTCTTCCACCAGTTTCCGGTTATTGGCCTCATCATCCCCGTGGACGCCGGCATAGCGGGCGGAATAAATGCCCGGCCTGTCTCCCAGGGCGTCGGCAATAATGCCGGAATCATCAGAAAGCACGGGATAATTCACAGCCTTCGCATAATATCGGGCTTTCAGAAGCGCATTTTCCTCAAAGGTAGTACCTGTTTCTTCCGGTTCCGGCACATCTGCTATTTCCGCCACCGGCACAGCGTCCCATCCGATTTCCGAAAATGCCTTCTGAAACTCCCTGATTTTCCCAGCATTGTGGGTTGCAAGTACGATTTTCATAAAAACCTCCTACAGGGCCGGATGACCCATCATCATGCCTACGGAACTTCTCTTCACCAGACGCCAGTTCTTTTCCGCTTCTGCCAGACGAGAAACGGATTCCCTGGCTGCCCTGCTGATTTCATCTATTTTTTCTCTGTCCGATACAGGAAGGGGCATACGGAGAAGGCGGGACAGGGTAAAGGCATAATCCTCTCCGTTCCTCATGGTTTCCAGAAACAGATGACCCACCGGCCCGTCCAGGAAAAGTTTCAGATACCAGGGAGTATAGAAACCGGAACTCCGAAGGCCGAAGACCCCTTCTCCTGCCACATATTCCTCCCCTTCTGATACCGGGAAGAAATGAATCTCTCCTTTGTATAAGGAAAGAGCCAAATCCCCTCCTTTAAGAAGGACCCCCTCTTTTTCCTCATCCCACACCGCCGCTGTCAATTCTTCCGTCCGGATTTCTGAATCCGTAAGAGCGGAAGGTGTTAAAATCACATGACGGCCGGCCGGAAGGATTTCCTTCTCTACGCCCTGGAATTCCTCTCCCAGAGGATGCTCCATCTGAAGGATATTTCCTGCCAGAATGGCCTGGAGAGCAGGCACAGCATTGTAGGCATACACATCACAATTCCATTCATCCGCTTCTTTGAAGGAGGAAACGGGAAGTTTCATCTGATTCTTGAAAGAACACTTTCCATCGGTGAACCCCATATTTCCGATGGAAACCTGGCCAGCCTTCTTTTCAAAACCAAGGAAAGCATATTCCCTCTCCCCTACAGCCAGATCGTAATAGCCGGAAAGGCGGCCGCTCTGCAGGATATCATTTCTCACACCTTCCATGGAGCCGGAAGACCTGGTAAAGGATTCATAAGGAACCACCCAATCCATCTGCCCTTCCTCCGAAAGAAGGGGCAGGAGCAGCTTCTCCTCTTCCCCAGACTCTCCCCAATGGAAAATGTAATCATACCGCACCTCATCCTCAGCAAGTTCCCCGGTCAAGAGAAAACGGCAGCGGGGAAACAGGAGCTGCAGTCTTTTCTTCCAGACGGGACTTTTTACAACAAAAGCCAGACGCTTGTCCGACAGATGGTCCCACAGCCTTGCAGCATAGGGGAGGTAGGACTCCGCGCCGGAAAAAAGAACCGTCTTCCCGGATTGAGCCGCCCGCTCTTCCCCATAAGCTACAAGCGCCTTCATTTCATCACCCAGAGGAGAAACATCCGGCGCAAATACCATGGGATCCACCCGAAGGGCCAGCGTATACACCCTTACATAAGTGTCCGCATCCCCTTCATACATTCCCAGCTTATCCGCCGTTTCCTTCATATTTTTATACAAATCTTCAATGGAAATGCCATACTGCTGGTTCGTAGGATTTAAAAAAAGAACATAATCCAGGTAACGTGCCCGCATGATCTCATCAAAAATGCGATCCGCCGGCACGCCATACCGGGCAAATGTCTCTGTAGCATCATGTATATCTTCCCTTGTCATGACCGGAATCATAATATCCTCCTGTTATGTAATGTAATCTCATAAGATATTATACGACATGGGCCATGAAAAAGGCTACTCTTAAAAAGGGCCGCGTTGCGGCCTTTTTAAGAGGGTTCCCTCCCCCATTTATTGTCCCACCGCTTGCAGGGAGAAGGTGGTGGCGCCAGCCACCAAAGGGGGGCGGGCCCTTCGGGCCCGAAGGTTGTGTAGGAAGGTTCTTAAGTTTGACCGGCCTTTGGCCGGAGGGTTCTCAGGTTTGACAGCCGCTTCGCGGCTGAGGGTTGTGGATTGCCCCACAGGGGAAACGACTCACTGGATTTTCAGTCGTCTGACGACTCCCTACAGCACGGCTATCACCGACTCACAATAATTTGTGAGTCGCTTTGCTCCTGCAAATTATGTTCGCTGGTGTAACTCCAGTTCGCTGTGCACCGCCTACGGCGGCAATGATTATAAAGTCAGTGTTACGGGATTTGCATTGTGTCACTATGACTCCACGTCATTTCGAGCGGTGGTACAAGCCGGCATGATTCCATAAGTTCATGGAGCCAGTGAAAGGTCGTCGAGAAATCTCCCTGCAGAAAGCTGCTTGTCGATTGGTCAGCCGACTAAAAGGAAGACTCTTATTGGACCGGCTGCGGTCGAAATGATGATATGAGGCCTACATCATTTCCCATTTCCCCCGCTCCACATTTTCACCGCAAGAAGGGCCATCTTTTCATAGCCTTCTCTATTGGGATGAATACCGTCGGTGTACCATTTTTCTTCAGGCGGGAACGCTTTGGTGAAATCCATAACCCGTATCCCCAGGTTTTTGGCCAGGGCACGGAGAAATTTCTGGTACTCCAGCAGGTCTCTCCTGTTTCTTTTAAAAGAGCCCGCCTCCTGCCAGCCCGTTTCCACACTCATTTCCGTGAAAAGCGGCGGAATGCCAAGGGTAAGAGGTATCCTTCCTGCCAGAGCAGAGAGCTTCTTATCCACCATGTTTTCCAGTACCACAAGGCGGATACCGAAGAGGATATCATTAGTGCCGCCCATGAAGAAAAAGCCCTCGCCCTTTCTGACCCTGCCGGAAGCGGCGGACAGGCTGTCCAAAATATCGCTGCACAGACTTCCGCATACGCCGTGATTGTAAAGAGAAATCCCCTTCAGCCCCTGATTTGCCAGTGCCACCCACCCCTGCCCGGGCAGTACGCCATAGCCTTCGGTCAGGCTGTCACCGAAGCAGTGAATCATCGAAATGTTTCTGTTCCATAAAGCGCTCATGAATATCACCTCTGTCTTGATTGTAGCATATATGGAGCCCACGCGTGGCCCGGGTTCAATGGGTTCAGAGGGTCCTCCCCTTCCCATATTGTCGCTTGCAGGGGAAAGTGGTGCGTAAGTACCCAAAGGAGTAGACCCTTGAGTCCCGCAGGCTATGTTTAGATTCCCCTGTCTGATGTCTATCATCTACCATCTATCGTCTAATCTCTACCATCTATCCACCCCAAAATAAAAAAGCCTCCCGAAGGAGACTTTTTTATTTCATCCATTATTCATCAATGGTGACCGGTTTCTTAGGTTTTCTGAACCCGTGGATTCTTTCGATAACAATGAAGAGCATGGGTACAATGAAAATCTGGAAGAAGGTGGCCGACAGCACACCGAAGACTACGGCGATACCCATTTCAGAACGGGAGTTGGAGCCGGCGCCGGTGGAGAGGGCCAGCGGTACGTTGCCCAGAATGAAGGCCAGGGAGGTCATGAGAATCGGGCGGAGTCGGATCTGGGAGGCTTCGATGGAAGCTTTCACCACTTCCATACCGCTGTCTACACGGACCTTGGCGTATTCGACGATCAGGATGGCGTTCTTTGCGGCCAGACCGATGATGGTCAGAAGACCGATCTGGAAATAAATGTCGTTATACACGTTGAAGGCAAAGGCACCGAGGCAGGCGCCGAAGAAGCCTGTGGGGATACCAAGGATGACGGAGAACGGGATTTTCCAGCTTTCGTAGAGAGCTGCCTGTGACAGGAATACGAAGAGCATACCCAGAGCCAGTGCGTAAACTGTCTTGCCGCTGGCTTCCCGTTCCTGGGCGGAGGATTCGGCGAAGGCATATCCGTAGCCGTTTGGCAGGGTTTCCTTTGCTACTTCTTCCAGTGCATTCAGAGCCTGGCCGGAGGAGTATCCGTCAGCCTGGTTGCCGCCGATCTTAACGGCAGGGAAGTTGTTGTAGCGGGTAATGACTGCAATAGCATTGGACTTCTTAGGTGTAATGAAATTGGAAATTGGCACCATGTTGCCCTTGTTGTCCTTCACCATGAGGAACTTGTTGTCGTTAGGACTCATGCGGTACTGGGTATCTGCCTGGGCCACGACTTTGAAGTTACGTCCGTAAATGGTGAAATCGTTAATCTGTACAGAGCCGTAGTAGGCCTGCAGGGCGGTGAAGATATCACCTACGTTGACGCCGTTTCTGGCAGCCTTTTCTCTGTCGATATCGTAGTTATAGGACGGGGTATCCATACGGAAGGTGGTGTAGGCCATCTGTATTTCCGGGCGCTGGTTGGCAGCTGCCAGGAATTTGCCGATCACAGCCTGCATGTTTTCGTTGGAGTCGCCGCTCTTGTTCTGGATGTAGAGGGTGAAGCCGCCGGAGTTGCCGAGACCCGGAATAGGAGCAGGGTTAAGAGCCATAAGGGTGACGCCGGGATGGGTAGCATTGAAGGCAAAGGCCTTTGCCATGACAGCGGGAAGCTGTTTGTCCTTTGTCTTACGTTCATCCCAGGGCTTCAGCTTAACGAAGGAAAGACCTGCGTTAGGCTTCTGGCCGCCGGAAAGAATATCCATGCCTACTACGCCCTGGGTCACTTCTACTGCCGGATCCTCGCCGATATATTTCAGGAATTCAGTGAGGTACTGGGCGGTTCTGACGTTCACAGAACCTTCAGGCAGGGAAATGGCATTCAGGAAGAAGCCGTTATCTTCCTGCGGAATGAAGGCCGTAGGCAGTTTCACAAACATGAAAGTAGCCGCAACGAAAAGGACAAAGAGCACGCCCAGCGGTACATAAATGGCATGGGCCAGTTTCTGGAGAATCATGCCGTAGATTTCAATCATACGGTCAAAGCCGTCATTGAAGCGGTCCCACATACGGTCGATTCTTCCCTTATCCGCTTTCTTCTTAGCCGGTTTCAGAAGGCCGGCGCAGAGGGCCGGTGTCAGGGAAAGGGCGGTGAAGGCGGAAAGAATGACGGAAACCGCAATAGTCAGTGCAAACTGCTTGTACAGGATACCCATAATGCCGCCAAGGAAGGCAACCGGTACGAATACGGCAGCCAGTACCACGGCTACGCCGATAACCGGGCTCTGCACCTTCTGCATGGCTGCTACGGTGGCTTCCTTCGGGTTCATGTTGTTGTAGCGCATTTCATATTCCACCGCTTCGATAACTACGATGGCATCATCTACAACCAGCCCGATGGCAAGAACCATGGCGAAGAGGGTAAGGGTATTAATGGTAAAGCCCAGAATTTCAAAGGAAGCAAAGGTACCCAGAAGGGATACGGGCACCGCAATCATTGGAATGAGGGTAGATCTCCAGTTCTGCAGGAAGATATACACAATGATAGCTACGATGATGAGGGCTTCCACAAAGGTATGAAGCACTTCCTTGATAGATGCGTAGATGAAATCGGTGTTATCCATGTTGATAACGTACTTCATATCATCCGGGAAGGATTTGGCGTCTTCCGCCAGCTTGGCCTTGATGGCACCGATGGTTTCCACTGCATTGGCATCATCGGTCAGGGAGAAGGCCACAGCAGAGGTTTCATAGTTGCCTGCTCTGGAAATAAAGTTATAGTCCTTCGCATCCAGCTCTGTACGGGCCACATCCTTCAAACGGAGAAGGCTGCCGTCGCTGTTGGTGCGAAGCACGATGTTGCCGAATTCTTCAGCAGTCACCAGACGGCCTTTGGCGGTGATGACATACTGGAAGGGCTGGTCCATGGAAACAGGAGGCGCGCCGATATTGCCGGCGGCAATCTGCCTGTTCTGGTTGGTAACCGCGGAAATCACTTCGGAAGCGGTGATATTGTTCTGCGCCATCTTGGTGGGGTCCATCCAGATACGCATGGCAAAGTCGGAACCGAATTCCTGCACCGTACCTACACCCTTGATGGATTTCAGTTCATCAAGGTAGTTCATACTGAAATAGTTTTTCAGGAAATTCTTGTCGTAGGTGCCGTTAGGAGAATAGAAGCTCACCACCAGGGCCATATCACCGGAAGATTTTCTGGTGGTAACGCCGATATTTCTAACCGTATCCGGCAGGCCTGCATCAGAAGCGGTAACACCGTTCTGTACACGGACAGTAGCCAGGTCGGAGTCCGTGCCCATGGCAAACTGTACTGTTAAGGAATAGGAACCGTTGGAGTTACTGTTGGAGTTCATGCTGTCGAACCCTTCCACCCCTACAACGTTCTTTTCTATGACTTCCGCCACCGTCTGGGCAACGACTTCCGCATCAGCGCCGGGATAGGTAGCCCTTACGGAAACCTGGGGCGGCGTAATCCGGGGATAGCGGTCCACCGGCAGGGAGAAAATTGCCAGAAACCCTGCAATGGAAACCACCAGCGCCACAACGATAGCAAAGATAGGACGCTTGATAAAGAAATTAGCCATAGGTCCTCCTTACTGCTTTGCAGCAGTGCCGCTCTGGCCTTTGACGGAATCTCTGGCATCCTGTTCCAGTTTGTCCTTCGTCGTTTCCTCCGGAGCCACAGCCTGTCCTACCTGTACCTTGTTCTGGCCGTCCACAACGATAACGTCATTTTCATCGAGGCCGCTTTCAATAATGGTGTAGATACCGTAGGTGCCGCCCACTTTGACAGACTTCTGGGCAATCTTGCCATCTACCACCACGTCTACAATATCCTTATTCAGGAGCTGTACCAGTGCTTTGGTGGGAATGAGAAGAGACCCTTTGGCGATTTCATTATCCGAAACCACGGAAGCATACATGCCGGGCACCAGGAGGTTGTCAGGATTCGGGAAGGCCGCCTTCATGGAAAGCTGCCCGCCGTTCATGTTCGGGTTCACCTGCACGATTTTACCGGTGTGGTCGTAGATGGAGCCGTCGGACAGACGGATTTTCAGGTTATCCCCCAGTCCCGCCGTACCGTTTCCATCATGGCTCTTGTTCAAAGCCAGGTATTCATTTTCCGACATATCAAACTGTACGTAAATAGGATCGGAAGAAGAAATGGTGACAAGGGATGTGGTGCCGGCCGTAGCAAAGGTGCCAATATTCACATCATCCATGGAAAGTTTGCCATTGAAAGGAGCCGTCACGACGGTATCCCCCAGGTTAGTAGAAGCGATATCCACCTGTGCCTGGGCTGCCTCCATGGCACCCTTATAGGCTTCCGCTGCCGCCTTCTGGTTATCATATACCTTCTGGGAAATAGCGCCGGATGCAATGAGCTGGTCATAGCGGGCCAGATCAGTGGCTGCATTTTCATAATTGGCAGCAGCCTGGGCAGCCTGGGCCTGGGCATTAGCCAGCTGGGAACTGTAATTCCTTGTATCCAGCCGATAAAGGGGCTGTCCCTGGGTTACCTGTTCACCACCGGAAATATACTTCTCCATAACAGTGCCGGACACCTTGGAGCGGACCGGTACTTCCTGCAGCGCCATAATAGAGCCTGTATACTCTCTCATAATCGGCGTATCAGACTTGAACGGCTTAAATGTGGAAACCTTGATAGCCTGCTTCTGTCCCGCCGCCTGCTGGGAAGAGCCGCAGCCGCCAAGGAAGACTCCGCCAGACAAAAGAAGCCCTGCTGCCATGACTGCGGCAGCCAATTTTCTATATTTCATACATAACCCCCTTGAAAAGATGGTGGAGCAGTTTTGGGCAAATTAAAACTATCCTGCTCTTTTGAATTGTTCTTATGATAGCAGATTATTGACCAATAGTCAATCGAAAGAACATGTTTACCGAAGATAAGTTTAGGCCGATAAAGAGAAAATCACGTTTTTACCGAACCTTTTCTACCGGAACTTTCATGACAGCCTTTCTGAGAATTTCCTTTCCCTTTCTCCCCTCGCAGAGAGGCCGGTGCAGATCCTCCGGGAAAAACACCGCAAACCTTCCTTCTGTGAAATAGACCTTCGATTCCTTTTCCCTCATGGACTCAAAGAAATATAAATCCCTGTCTTTATAGGATTCCAAAGTTTTGGGAGAATCAAAAAGGGACTCTACCCCTATCCATTCTTCCTCCCCCTTGATTTCATACTGGATGTCAATAAATTTCTTATGTCCCTCCAGCTTCCTGTCTTCCTCCGGCTCCGTAGCAGGAGACTCTACGGACATGGTGCAGCCGCAAAGCTCATATTTCCCGTCAGGAACAGCAGTAAAATCAAAATCCCTGATGACCGAAAGGCACTTACGAATAAAAGGCGGAAGCTGCTTTTCATAAGCTTCCAGATGATGAATATCTCCGGTAATCATAATATCCTCCTTGATTTCTACATTGGTTAGCCAACTTATTATACCACGAACTCTCCTTTTCAGGGCATGAAAAAACCCGCTATCAGCGGGTTTATGGTGGGACTATCTGGGTTCGAACCGGAGACCTCTTCGATGTGAGCGAAGCGCTCTGACCAACTGAGCTATAGCCCCATGACGAAAGTTATTATAGCACAGAAAAAATGATTTGTTAAGCCTTTTCATCATTTTATAGTAAACGACATAAATAGCTTTACTTTAAAATAACGCTTGCATATGTTATACTCTAAATGGAGGAATAGCGTATGAATAAGCG